>NZ_JBMERN010000018.1:0-65928 GCF_049310965.1 Loktanella sp. DJP18
ACAAAACGTTGATTGTAAACCTAAATAAAAATTTCATAACGAAATTTAATGGCGGACTGGGGAGGATTCGAACCCCCGACCCCTTGATTCGTAGTCAAGTACTCTATCCAACTGAGCTACCAATCCGCGTGGGTTGGGATTTAGCGGGCGCGTCCGGGTGATGCAAGGGGCTAATCGCAGAAACTTTCAGGCTGCCGCGGGGGCAAGGGCGAAGTCGGCTTTGGGAAGGGCGACTTCGAATGCGGTGCCGTCGGTGCCGGTGCGCAGCAGCGTCAGTCGCCCGCCATGACCGCGTACCAGATCGCCGGATATCACCAGACCAAGCCCGGCCCCACCCTTGCGGGCACCACCCTGGAACGGCTGGAACAGGTGATCCCGCGCCTTTGGCGGCAGGCCCGGTCCGGTGTCGGACACGATGATCCGCCAAATCGTGTCGTCCTCTTCTCCGCGCAGGCAGATTTCGCCGGGCTCACCGGTGGCCATGATTGCCTGGCGCGCGTTGCGCACGAGGTTCGACAGCACGCGGTAGATCTGTTCGCCGTCCGCCCGCAATGTCATCGTGGCCGGAATGTCCTCGGCAAAGGACAGGGCGTAGTCGCCAGCGGCAAGGCGTTCGCTCTCCACGACCTCGTCCACGATCTGCGACAGGTTCACGCGGCTCAGGCGCGGGGCAGGCTCGTCCGCCCGACCGAAGGCCAGCGTGCTTTCGCACAGGTGGACGGCACGAGTGATGGACCCCACGAGCTTGGGGGCCATGCGTTTGACAAGCGGATCGTCCGATCCCTCGATCCGGTCCGTGAACAACTGCGCCGAGGTCAGGATGTTGCGCAGATCGTGGCTGACCTTGGCAACCGCCCCGCCCAGTTGGGCCAGCCGATCTTTCTGCCGCAGCGCCGACGTCAGCTGCGTCTGCATCATCTGCAAGGCATTCTCGGCGTCGCGCAGTTCGCGAACCCCGGCGCTTGGCTCGATGATGCGGCGCGCATCCTCGGGCGCATCGGCATAGCTTTGCATGTGACCGATGACGCTCTTGATCGGCCGCACGAGGAAGGCCTGCACGGCAAGAAACAGCAGGAACGCGGTGATGACAGAGATGATCGCGGACAGGGCCAGCACGTTCAGCCCGTATTCGATCATCGCGGCGCGCAGCGGCATCTGCATCATCGTGACCTCGATCAGCACGCCCGCCCCTTGCACGGGATTGCCGATCACACGGATGATGCGCGGTTGGGTATCCCACAGCGTCGCAAGCGCATCGCGGATCAGCCGGACGCCAGAGGGATCGCGCATGTCGTAGGTAGCGGCAATGGGCGAAGGGATGGGAGAGGACAGCGCCAGTTCGCGCATGTCGTCACGCCGCAGCACCACATTGAACACGCCCGCGTTCTTCAGGAGTTCCGCCTCGAGATCGGGTGCGATCATGTCGGTCGCCTCGACCGCGAGGGACGCGATCTGCGCCCGTTCCAGACGCGACAGCAGGTAATCCTCGCGGAACCGGGCGACGGAAGGAACGAAGATGAATACCTCGGCCAGCATCACGAAGACGATGGTCAGGATCAGGAACCGACCTGAGAGGGTATTCAGCATTCCGCCTCCGTGTTACGGGATCCAGCGCTGCACCAGACCCACGATCCGTTTTACCATATCACTTTCGAACAGCTTGGGGCTGAAATACGCCCCGGCGGCCCGTTTGTTCAATTCCATATAGGTCGGATAGGGCAGAACGGTATTGCTGATTGCCGTCATCTTCAGCCTGTTGGCAATCGCCATCGCCCACATCCCGATCAGTTCAGCCGCGAGATGTCCGACGATAGAGGCACCGACCGGCTTGCCGCCGACGACCATGACCTTGATCAGGCCCGTCGTGCGCAGTTCGGTGTTTGCGCGGTCGTTGTGCGCATATTCGGACCGCACGACCGTCAGCTTCTGGCCGTGTTTCTTGCGTGCCTGCGCCTCTGTCAGGCCGACATGCGCCAGTTCGGGGTCGGTGTAGGTCGCCCAGGGCAGGTGGTCGGTGCGCGCCTTGGCGGGCAGGGCGAACATCAGCGACCGGACAAGCTGGCCACCATGATAGCCCGCGACATGGGTGAATTGCAGGCCGCCGGCGACATCGCCCGCCGCATAGACGCGTTTGTTCGTGGTGGACCGCAGGCTGGCATCGACCTTCAGTCCCTTCCTGTCATGAGCCACGTTGCCTATTTCCAGACCGAGCCCGTCGACATTCGCCGCGCGTCCTACGGCCACCAGCAGATGAGAGCCGGTGAATTCGCCTTTTGGCGTGTAAACCGTGATCGCGCCGTCGCTTCCGCTGACGCGGCTGGCTTGTGCATCCTCGACAATCTCGACCCCCTCCGCGCGAAGCTTGTCCAAAACGATCGCCGCCAGTTCCGGGTCGTCCTTGCCCATGGCCTTGGCCCCTTCGATCACCGTGACCTTGCACCCCAGCCGCCGGTGCGCCTGCGCCATCTCCATGCCGATGGGGCCGCCGCCGATGACCAGCAGGTGGTCTGGCTTGTCGCGCAGATCGAAGATCGTCTCGTTTGTGTGGACGATCACGTCGTCCAGCCCGTCTATCGGCGGCACGAAGGGGCGCGACCCGGTCGCCACGACAAAGCGGCGGGCGGCGATGATGGTGTCACCGGCCTGCACCTCGGTCTCGGAAATGAACCGGGCATGGTCGCGGATCACGGTGCAGCCCAACGCCTCGAAGCGGTCCTGGCTGTCGACCGGGGCTATGGCATCGATGACGCGGTGGACGTGATCCTTGGCGGCGGAATAGTCGACCTGCGGGCGGACTTCTGCGACGCCGTAGGCCGGATTGTCGATTCCCGAATGGGCGTGCTTGGCCGATGCAATCAGCGCCTTGGACGGGATGCAGCCGTAGTTCAGGCAGTCGCCGCCCATCTTGTGACCTTCGATCAGAACGACGTTTGCGCCCATCTGGGCGGCCCCTGCCGCGATGGACAGGCCGGCAGAGCCTGCCCCGATGATGCAGAGGTCGGCTTTGATGCGTGTCATGGTCACAGGCCTTTCTTGCCGCGCAGGGCATTCAGGATCAGCGGCAGCGCCGCCAGAAGGGACAGCCCGAGGATCGGCAGCAGGATCGCGGGCTGAAAGATGATGCCGAGGTCCGGGGTCTCGCCACGGGCAAAGACCTCGCCGAGACCCGCCCCGACCGAGGTATAGACCACGGCCCCCGGCATGATGCCGAAGAAGGTCGAGACGGCAAAGCGGTAAAGCGGCACGCCGACCAGCGCGGGCACAAGGTTTGCCACGAAAAACGGCACGGCGGGGACGAGGCGGATCAGGAACAGCATCGACCACTGATTGCCCTCGTCGTCGATGCCGTCCTTGATTCGCTTTACCACGCCGTCGCTGGCATTCATCCGCTGCGCCAGCGTCTGCCCCAGCCCCCAGCGCGCGGCCAGAAACAGCAGGATCGCGCCGACAGTGGCTCCGGTGACATTGTAGATTGCACCGGGCAGGACCGGAAAGGCGTCGGGAAAGCTGCCGAACAGGAATCCGCCCGTCAGGGTGGCGATGGTCGACCCCGGGAGGCTGAAGGCGACGATGACCGCATAGGCCGCGATGAAACCCAGCACACACAGCACATAGTTCGCATCGCGAAAGGCCAGAAGCGATTCCCGGTTCTGGCGCAGCGCGTCGAATGACAGGTAATCGCGCAGCAGCCACGCCCCCAAAGCGGCCACCACGATGAGGCCGATCAGCGGCAGGCGGCGCAGAACGGAGTTGGCGGCAATAGGGTCTGACATGGCGGCTCTTTCTGCCGCAGGCGGCACTGGTCTGGCAACCTACATGGCGCAGCATGGCCCGGTCGCATAGCAGGTTCACGGGCCATTGATCGGATCGGTCCTGGATTTGGCCCGCGGGGTAAGAACTGTAACATTTCGCGTGACCGGAAAGTGTGGCCTGACACAAAACTTCCCCCGAACCGGCGTTGACACAACACCGTGCGCCACTTAAAGGGCAGGTCTGAATGAATGACGGGCCTCGAATCCATCCCGGGTTTGGCCCCCGAACCGGAGGACACGCGATGAAGCGCACGTTCCAACCCAGCAACCGCGTCCGCAAGAACCGTCACGGCTTCCGCGCCCGGATGGCGACCCCGTCGGGCCGCAAGATCATCAACGCCCGCCGCGCCAAGGGCCGGTCCAAGCTGAGCGCGTAAGCGCACCCTTGACGATGACCGACATGCCGCCGCCGGATGCGCCCGATCAGGGTGCCCCGGCGGTTTTGTCATGTCCGCAAGTCCTGACGAAGCGGCGTGATTTCATCGCGGCCAGTCATGGTCGGCGGCACGGCACACCCGGTATCCATCTGCAAGGCCTGCGCCGCGATGACGGCGATGACCTGATGCGCGTCGGTTATACCTGTTCCAAGAAGGTCGGCAACGCCGTCGCCCGCAACAGGGCCAAGCGGCGCCTGCGCGAGGTCGCCCGCCGCGTCCTGCCGCACCACGGCAAGCCCGGATGGGACTATGTCCTGGTCGGTCGGCCCGATTCGACAGCGTCACTCCCGTTCGAGCAGCTTCAGCGCGATCTGATCCATGCGCTGGCCAAGGTGCACGCGTGACGCCGTTGGCGCATGTGATCGCTCTGCCGGTCCGCGCCTACCGCTTGTTGCTGTCGCCCTGGGTCGGTCATGGGTGCCGCTTCCACCCGACCTGCTCGGCCTACGCGCTCGAGGCATTGCGCCGTCACGGTGGCATCCGAGGCACATGGTTGACGCTGCGCCGGATCGGCCGATGCCATCCCTGGGGTGGCTCTGGCATCGACAACGTCCCGGACTAGAGGCCGCACCGATGTGCGTCGCGGCCGGGGTTGGGCCGCGATCCCGCCATGTTGTCACAATGCCAGGCCCCGATCACCCCGGCGTGGCAAAGGACTTCAATCCCCGCAACCGCAGGGCATTCGTCAGCACGAAGACGCTGGACAGCGCCATGGCACCCGCAGCAAGCGCCGGCGACAGCAGCGTGCCGTTCAGCGGATAAAGCACACCAGCCGCGACGGGGATCAAGGCGACGTTGTAGCCAAAGGCCCAGAACAGGTTCTGGCGGATATTGCGCATTGTTGCCCGACTCACATGCAGCGCGTCCACGACCGCCCGCAGGTCGCCGGACATGAGGACCACGTCGGCGGTCTCGATCGCGACGTCGGTGCCGGTGCCGATGGCAAGGCCCACGTCGGCGCTTGCCAGCGCAGGCGCGTCATTGATCCCGTCACCGACAAAGGCGATCGGGCCATGCGCGGTGCGCAATCGGTCGAGCGCCGCGACCTTGCCGTCCGGCATGACCTCTGCCACGACGTCGTCGATCCCAAGGGTGTCCGCAATGGCCCGTGCGGTAACCGCGTTGTCGCCCGTGATCATCGCGACCGTCAATCCCATGTCCCGCAGGGCCGCGACGGCGGCGGGCGTGCCCGGCTTCACCGGGTCCGCGACGCCCAGCAGTCCCGCAAACCGTCCGTCGATGGCCACGTAAAGCGGCGATACGCCCCGCGCGGCGAGTCCGGCGGCGTTCGGTGCGGCGGTCATGTCCACACCCTCGCGCCGCATCAGCCGATCGGCACCGGCCAGCACCTTGCATCCTTCAACGGTGGCCGCGATGCCCAGACCCGTGATCGACACGAAGTCGGTGGCGGGCGGGATGTCGAGCCCCTTTTGAGCGGCACCGCGCCGGATCGCGCTGGCGACGGGATGCTCCGACGCGGACTCGGCCGCCGCCGCCAGCGCCAGCACCCGGTCAGGATGGAAGCCGTCGGCATAGATCGCATCCGTCAGTTCCGGTCGCCCGGCGGTCAGGGTGCCGGTCTTGTCCAGCGCCACGACCCGCACACCCTGAAGCGTTTGCAGCGCATCGCCGCGCCGGAACAGCACGCCGGCGTCGGCCGCGCGCCCGGTGCCGACCATGATCGAGGTCGGCGTTGCAAGGCCCATCGCACAGGGGCAAGCCACGATCAGAACCGAAACCCCGGCGACCAGCGCATGTGCCACGGTCGGCGCGGGCCCCAGGATCAGCCAGACGGCGATGGTCAGCGCGGCCAGTGCGATGACGGCCGGCACGAACCACAGGGTGATACGGTCCACCAGTCCCTGAATGGGCAGCCGGGCCGACTGCGCATCCTCAACCATCTGCACGATCCGGGCCAGAACGGTGTCGGCCCCGACTCGGGTGGTGCGAAAGACCAGCGCGCCTGTGCCGTTCACGGTGCCGCCCGTCACCGCCGCACCCTCTCGCTTGTCCACCGGCACGGGTTCGCCGGTGATCATGCTTTCGTCGACCCAGGACGCACCCGCGGTCACGATACCGTCCACGGCCAGCCGTTCGCCGGGGTGGACATGGACCAGATCTCCGACCGCAATCTGTGCCACATCTAGGCTCGCGACCTGCCCGTTTCGTTCAACTTGGGCGGTAGCGGGCCGCAATCCGACAAGGCGGGCGATAGCCGCCCCGGTGCGGCCCTTTGCGCGCGCCTCCAGCGTGCGGCCCAGCAGGATCAGCACGACGATCACGGCCGCCGCTTCGAAATAGACGACGCGACCCTGCGGCGGCAGAAGGCCCGGCGCAAAGGTCGCGACCGTCGAATATCCCCAGGCCGCAGCCGTGCCCAATGCCACGAGGCTGTTCATGTCGGGGACCGCGCGCAGCAGGGCAGGGATGCCCTTGGCAAAGAACGACCGGCCCGGCCAGGCCAGCACCAGCGTCGTCAGCACGAACTGCATGATCCAGGCCGTCTGCATCCCGATGGATGTGGCGATAAGGTGATGCCAGGCCGGAAAGACGTGGCCGCCCATCTCGGTCACGAAGATGGGCAGGGTCAGGACCGCGGCGATGATCATGCGCCGCCGCAGGTCGGTGGCCTCGGCGTCCTTGCGGGCGGCGAGGGCGGTGGTGGCGTCGCCACCCTGCGCCCCCTGCGCGATGGTCGCAGGGTAGCCCACAGCCGTGGCCGCCGCGATCAGGGCTGCATCGGTCACGGCACCGTCGATGTACTGGACCTGTGCCGTCTCTGCCGCAAGGTTCACGCTGACGGATGTCACGCCGGGCAAAGCCAGCAGGGCACCTTCGACGCGGCCTACGCAGGACGCGCAGGACATGTCCGCAATGGTCAGGACGGTGGTCGCGGTGCGGGTGGGATAGCCCGCCTGCGCCAGCACGTCTGCCAGACGTACCGGCCCGACGCTGCCGGTGATCCGCGCGGTCTCGGTCGCAAGGTTCACCTCGGCGTTTGTGACGCCCGGTTCTGCCGCCAGCGCACGTTGCACACGACCGACGCAGGACGCGCAGGACATCCCCGTGACGGGCAGGGTGATTGCTTGGGTATCAGACATCATGACCTCGGGTGGCGGGATACCTCACAGAAAGGGTCCCTGCAGGACGGGGTCAAGGATCGCGCCCGGCGATTTTACAGTTGACCCTGTCGGCAGACATGCGCCCATGAGCCTGACAAGGCAAGGAGGCCCGCCATGACGACCTATGGAGTTCCCGACATGAGTTGCGGTCACTGCAAGGCCACGATCGAACAGACCGTACTGGCGCAGGACCCCGGCGCGACGATGTCGTTCGACATGACCGCCCGCACCGTGACCGTGCGGACTGCCACAGATGAGGCGGCGCTGCTGCGATCCCTCCACCAGGCCGGCTATCCCGCGACCCCGGTCTAGCGTTCCCCGCGTCCCAGCGTCGTCCAAGACTTGAAACTGTGCCGTGGTCCGGCGATACCCCGGCGGGACAAGAAGGGGACGCGCATGACGCAGGGTGCGGCAAATGGCGGGCAGGGGATTGCGGATATCGCACTCTCCTCTGTCTGGCTGGCGCGGGGAGACCGCGATGTGCTCTGCGACGTGACCCTGTGCAGCGATGCGCGCCGGATCGGCATCGTCGGCCGCAACGGGTCCGGCAAGACGACACTGGCGCGGGTCATGGCAGGGCTGGTCCCGCCGGATCGCGGCACCCTGCGCCTGTGCGGCGTCGACGTGGTCCGCGACCGCAAGGCCGCACTGCGCACCGTTGGCATCCTGTTCCAGAATCCTGACCATCAGATCATCTTTCCCACCGTGCAGGAGGAGCTGACTTTCGGCCTGGCCCAGATGGGGCAACCGAAAGACGCCGCCGCCGCCCGCGTCGCCGCGATCCTGTCTGATTTCGGCAAGGCGCATTGGGCAGACGCCAATATCCACACGCTGAGCCACGGACAGAAGCAGCTTGTCTGCCTGATGGCCGTCGTCGCGATGGCCCCGCGCATCGTCGTTCTGGACGAACCGTTCTCGGGCCTCGACCTCGTGACGCGAATGCAACTTGGCCGCTATCTTGATCGGCTGGACGCCACCGTCGTGCATGTGTCCCATGATCCCGAGGTGTTGCGCGACTACGATCATGTCGTCTGGCTGGACGCGGGTCGCGTGCAGCAGCAGGGACCGGCCGATGCGGTTCTGGACGCCTATATCGCTCGAATGACGGCATTGGGGGCGGGCGATGATCTCTCTCACCTCGCCGGTTAGGACCCGCGCGCACGACTGGCCGGCGGGGGTGAAACTGGCGCTTTTGTGCGCTGCGACCGCCGTGTTGTTCGCGCGGAATGATCTGGCGTTCCACCTCGGCGCCTTTGCGTCAACGCTCGTGATCCTCGCGCTGCCGGGCCGGCGCTTTGCCGGTGTCGGGCTGCGCGCACTTTGGCGGTTGTGGCCCTTCGTCCTGTTGCTCGCTGGCTGGCACTTTGTCACGGGCACACCGCAGGCCGGCGCGGTGATTGTGCTGCGCCTGCTGACCGCTTTCGCGCTGGCGAACCTCGTCACCATGACGACCAGTCTGTCGCAGATGATCGCCGTGGTGATGCGGCTGACCGCACCGCTGGCGCGGTTGGGCGTCAACACCCGTCCATTGGCCCTTGGCATCGCACTCGTCGTGCGCTTTACACCCAGCCTGGCGGACAAGGGCGCGGCCTTGATCGAAAGCTGGCGCGCGCGGTCGCCGCGCCGGGCCAGCTGGCGGATCGTGATGCCATTCACGGTGCTTGCCATCGACGACGCAGAACACGTGGCCGAGGCGTTGCGCGCTCGCGGCGGCCTGAACCCTTGAGCTGAACCCCTGAAAGGGACACCGATGGAACGACACCTGACACTGATCGCCCTCTTTGCCGCGCTGATCGCCGCGCTGGGCCTGATCCCGCAACTGACGCTCGCCTTCGGCGTCCCGGTCACGGCGCAAAGCCTTGGTGTCATGCTTTGCGGCACCGTGCTGGGCGCCCGGCGCGGCGCGCTCGCGGTGCTGCTGTTTGTCCTGCTGGTGGCGTTGGGCTTGCCTCTGCTGGCCGGCGGTCGCGGCGGGCTTGCGGTCTTCGTCTCGCCGACGGCCGGGTTCGTCATCGGCTTTCCCTTCGCCGCCTTCGTCACCGGGCTGATCGTCGAAAACTTTCGCAACGGTCCGCTGGCGCTGGTTGCCTCCATTGCCGCGATCTTTGGCGGCATCGTCGTGCTTTATGCCTTCGGCGTCACCGGAATGGCCTGGGCGCTGCAGAAATCGCTGCCCGAGGCGGCCTTGCTCATCACCGCCTTCCTGCCAGGCGACGTGATCAAGGCCGTGCTGGCGGGCCTGATCACCGCCGCACTCGCCCGCGCGCGCCCCGACAGCGTGTTGTCGCGCGCATGACGCAGACCGGGGTGGAACAGCTTCTGGCCCAGCGGCGATCGGTCCGCGCCTATCTGCCCATGCCCGTTGCCGCCGCCGATGTGACGGCGATCCTGACTGCCGCCCGCCGCGCGCCCAGCGGGGCCAATCTGCAACCGGGCGGTTTTGTCGCACTGACCGGTGCCCCTTTCGCCGACCTGAAGGCGGCGCTGGCCGACGGCATCGCGCAGGACCGGCCCACCGTCAGCGAATACGACTACTTTCCAGATCCGATGCCCGCCCACCTGAAGGACCGGCAGCGTGCCGCGGGCTTCGGACTTTACGCCGCGCTGGGCATCGACCGGCGGGATACGGCGGGGCGGCGGGCGCAATTCGCCCGCAACTATGCCTTCTTCGATGCGCCGATCGGCATCGTCGTGACCATTGACCGGGCGATGGGCAAGGGCTGCTGGATGGACCTTGGCATGGCGCTGATGGCGCTGTTTCTCGCGGCCGAGGCGCGCGGGTTGGCGACCACCGGCATCGGTGCGTTGGCCCGATACGCGGACCTTGTACATGACGCGCTGGAGCTGCCGGACGACCAGATGGTCGTCTGCGGCATAGCACTGGGTCACGCGGACCTGGACGCCCCCGTCAACGCGTTCCGCACCGACCGGGCGGTCTTGGACTCCTATGCGACGTTGCGCGGCTTCAACACCTAGACCCGCAGCAACAACGCCGTGCCGATTCCGCCTGCCGCCGCGATGGCGGCCAGTCCGTTGCCGCCCCGGCTTTGTAACGTATGGAACAACCGCACCGCGTTGATCGCCCCCGATGCCCCGATGGGATGTCCCCGCGCCAGTGCGCCGCCGCCAATGTTCACGCGCGCGGGATCGAGGCCGATCCCCTGCACGCAGGCGATGGCCTGCACGGCGTAGGCTTCCATGATCTCGGCCACCGCAAGGTCATCGGCTGTCAGCTGCGCGTCCTGCAAGGCACGCCGCGCGGCGGCAATAGGGGCAAGGCCGGGGAGGTCAGGCTGACCGCCCAGGGTACGACCCCCGACGATCCGTGCCTGCGGGCGGGCCAGCCTCTTGGCGATGCGGGCCGACACGACAACGACGAAAGCGGCAGCATCGGCGGCGACGGCGGTATTGGCGGCGGTCACGTCACCGGCCAGCACGCGAGCACGCGCGCAGGTGCGCGCGGTCAGGACGCGGGTGAAGGCATCTTGCGTCAAGCCGGCGAGCGCGACGACCTCGGCCGCAGGCCCGGCAGTCCGCGTCTTGGCGTGGCTTTGAACCGCCCAGTCGTCCTGCGCTGCGCGCGTGATCCCAAGGGCGCGCGCCAGCCTGTCTGCCGCCTGCGCCATGGCGGGGTCGCGGTCCGGCCATGGGGTAAAGGCGGCCTGATCGTAGGCCTCGGGTGATCGCCCGTCCGGGAATGTCCGCAGGCGCAGTGGGCGGCGTGATGTGCTTTCGGTACCGCCTGCGATGACGACTTCTGCCCGCCCCGCGGCGATCAGTGTGTCGGCTAAAAGGATCGCGTCCAGTCCGCTGACGCACTGGCGGTCGATGGACAGGCCCGCGACCGCCTCCGGCAGGTCCGCCGCCAGCGCGCAAAGCCGTGCGGGGTTGCCACCGGCCCCAAGGGCATTGCCGACGATGACCTCATCCACCTGTGCCGCATCCAACCCCGCGTCAGACAGGCACGCAAGGATCACCGGGGTGGACAGCGCATGGAACGACAGGGCGACAAAGGCTCCGCCTGCCGGCGCGACAGCGGTGCGACGGGCGGCGACGATCACGCTCATGCAAGCCACTGCGCGACGGCGGTGATCGCGGCATAGTCGGGTTTGCCGGACGGCAGCATCGGCAGGACATCCATCAGGTGGATGCGGTGCGGTGCCGCGTGGGGGCCAAGGGCGGCGCGGCAGGCGCGCGCCAGATCCTCTGGCGCAGCGGCAACGGGACCGGCGATGCAGGCCACGAGCCGGTTGCCACGTAGGTCGTCCGGCAGGGCGATGACGGCCACGGTGGCACCGGGCACCATGTCGGCCAGGCAGACCTCTGCCGCTTCTGGAAATACGTTGTGATCGGCGACCGTGACCATGCGGCTGCGGCGCCCGAGGATGAAGAGGTTGCCAGCGTCATCGCACCGCCCCACCTCGCCCACCGATAGGAATCCGTCCGACCATCGCGTGTCTGCGCTGCTGCCGGCGGCATAACCCTCGAACAGGTAGGGGCTGCGCACCCAGATCAGACCGTCGTCGTCCAGTCGCAGGGTCACGCCGGGATAGGGCTTGCCCACCGATCCCGGCGGCGTGGCATCGTCGGTCCAGGTGACGAAGCTCGTCTCGGCGGCGCCATAGAACTGGGTCAGCCGCGCGGCAGGGCAGATCGTGCGCGCCGCAGCAGCAGCCGCAGGGGACAGCGTGCCGCCGCCGACAAGGATGTGCCGCACATCGGGCAGGATGCGGCCCGGCTTGCACAGCAGCGCCAGCTGCGTCGGGGTGATGTAAAGCGTTGCGTCGCCATGATCCGCGAGCGTGCTGGCCCAGTGCTGCGGCGGGGTCGTGGCCAGCGAGACGAGCGAGGCACCGTGATGTGCGCCCTCCAGCGCGCCATAGAGCGCCAGCGACGCACCGAAGCCCGAAAAGACCGCGACACAGTCCTGCGGGCCAAGCCCGAGGGCGACACTGTTCACCGCGAAACTGGCCTGCCAGGAACCGACGCTGCGGCGGATGACCTTGGGCCGGCCGGAGCTGCCGGAGGTTTCGCACAGCAGCCCTGACCCCTCATGCGTCGTGACCCCGTCCTGCCCGCAGCGCAGTCCCTTGCGGGACAGAACGGCATCGCGCAATGCCGCAAGGTCGCGGGACGCAAGGGCGATGCGGGCGCTGGTGTGCCAGTGAAACGTGGCGGGCATGATCTGCGGGTCCTGCAAGTGGTCTTGTCGGACAAACCGCATTTGGCGGGTCTGCGCAATCGCGGCGTCAGACCTGCTCCTGCCACCCCTGCTCCATCTCGCGATAGACGTGCCGGCTTTCCTGCGCAAAGGTCAGCGTTTCGGCGGTGGCGGTCATCCGCGTCGCCGTGACCTGATGGCCCGCGATGTCGATGACCGCGTATTCGTTCGGATCGCCCCGCAGCCGCGTCGACAGGCCGGTGCCGCAATGGACCTGCAACGTCATCGACCGGCTTTTCTGCGCGACGAAAGGCTCGACCGTCCAGGTATGCAGGTGGCCGGACAGTATTACGTGCGGGCCGCAGTTGGTCCAGTGTTTCAAGGCGCGGGCACCGCCCTTCATCACCTTCTTCTCGACCTCGGGGCGCTGGTGGAACGGGTGATGCGCCATGACGATCACCGTGCGGTCGCCGGCATCGGCGATGATCCGGCAGACCCGGTCGATCTGCCGATTGGTGATCAGGCCGCGCTGATGGCTCCATCGATGGGTCGTATCGACGCCGACGATGATCGCAGTCTCTGTTTCCACCATCGGTTCCGTCTCTGGCGCAATCCAGCGGCGATAGGCGGCACGGGGCCACAGGGCGCGGGCAATCGGATTGAACAGTGGGATGTCATGATTGCCCGGCACCGCGATCCACGGATGCCGCAGTCGTGCGACGAAATCGCGGGCGTCGCGGTACTGGCTGGCGCGGGCGCGCTGCACGAAATCGCCCGCAATCACCACAAGGTCCGGATCGGCCGCCGATATGCTGTCAAGCAGGGGCGGCACAAGGTCGGGCAGGGCGCGTCCGAAATGCAGGTCGGTCAAAAGCGCCAGCCGCATCAGGCCGGTGTCCCGTCATCCCGTGGTCCGCGCACCATGATGGCATTGCGGCGCGTGGTGAACCTGTAGGGGCCCTCCATGCGGGCGTTCTCTCCGTCGCGCGCCACGAGGCGACGTTTGTGCCGCGTTTCGATCGTGATCTCGTTGCCGATGTGCATGATGTAATCTTCATCGCGATGGATCGCGCCGACCAGGATCTTGGCCGACCGCCAGAGCAGGCGGAGGCGGTTGGAATCCGGCGCGAGGATCAGCGCCAGCTTGCCCTGTCGCACGGCATCGGCCCCGTCGAACTGATACTGTTCAAGCTGGTAGGCGCTGCTGGCCACGAAGGCCATCGGGGACCGCAAACGCATGGACTTTCCATCGACCGTGACGGTCATGTGCAGGGGTCGATACAGGGTCAGCATCGCCTTGATCACCGACCAGTAGGCCGCGATCCGGCTGCGGCCCCACCGCTTGTAGACGCCTTCGCGCACGTCCAGCACCGTGGCATAGGCCCCAAGACTGGCGTTATTCAGAAAGATGCGGCCATTGACATCGCCAAGGGTCATCGGGCGGGCTTCGCCGTCCAGCGCGATTTCAAACGCTTCTTCAGGGTCTTCGGGAATGCCCAGACCGCGTGCCACGAAGTTGAATGTCCCCATCGGCAGCACGCCCAGTGTGACGCCGGTATCGACGAGACAGGCGGTCACGCCGCCGATCGTGCCGTCGCCACCGGCGGCGACGATCGTCTCGTAGCCATCGGCCACCGTGTCCCGCACGATACGATCAAGATCGTCCGCCTTGTCGAGAACCTTGAGGTCCGCGCGAGGATCGTTGCGGATGCGGTCGATCAGGGCCGCGGTGTGTGCATCGTCTTTTTTCTTGCCTGAGGAGGGGTTCAGGATGACGCAGGTCTTTGGCTTCGCCATCGCAGGTCCCTTTGTGTCGTGACGGTCTGAAATGCACTGGACCGCCCGGATGTTCCATCGGTCCCTGCGATTGGTGCAGGTTGATCCCGATTGACGTCGGCACGACAACTTATCATACCAGTTGACAAGATCACATAAGGGAGGGGCGGGCATGAAGCTGGCATTGTTCGGGGCAGGCGGAAAGATGGGCGTGCGGTCGGCTCGCAATCTGACGAAGACGGATTTCGACGTCGCCCACGTCGAGGTGTCGGAGGCCGGGCGGACCCGGCTGAAAGACGCCATCGGTGTCGACTGCGTGTCCGCCGACGTTGCGCTGAAGGGCACCAAGGTCGTCGTGCTGGCCGTGCCGGATACCTTCATCAGGCAGGTCGCGGCGCAGATCATCGACCGGGTGGAACCGGGGGCGATGATCGTCTGCCTGGACGCGGCAGGTCCCTTTGCAGGGCATCTGCCGGCGCGGGACGATGTGACCTATTTCGTGACGCACCCTTGCCATCCGCCGATCTACAACGACGAGTCGACGCCGGAAGGGCGGCGCGACTACTTTGGCGGGGTCGCGGCGCAGCAGGGAATCGTGAACGCGCTGATGCAGGGGCCAGAGGAACACTACGCCATCGGCGAAAAGGTCGGGCGCGCGCTCTATGCGCCCGTCGCCCGCAGTCACCGTGTCACGGTCGAGCAGATGGCCCTACTGGAGCCGGGCCTGTCGGAAACCGTCTGTGCCTCACTTCTCGACGTGATGAGAGAGGCGATGGACGAGGTCGTCGCGCGGGGTGTGCCGAAGGAAGCCGCCCGCGATTTCCTGCTGGGTCACATGAACATCCTGGGTGCCGTGATCTTCGGTCAGGTAGAGGGCGTGTTTTCGGACGCCTGCAACAAGGCCATCCAGTTCGGCAAGCCCGCGCTGATGCGCGACGACTGGAAACGGGTGTTCGAGCCGGAGGAAATTGCCGCCAGCATCCAGCGGATCACCTAGGGGCGTGCCTGATCTGATCGGCAGAGCGTTCGAGATGCACCCGCATCAGGCGTGCTGCTTCATCCCCATTGCCTTGTGCAATGGCGCCGATGATCTGCGCATGTTCGGTCAGGGTGACATCCTCTTGCCCTGACCGGATCAATTGCGCCGTGTGATAGCGGAACAGCCAGTGCAGCATCGCGTCGGATACGGCGCTGATGATCGGATTGCCGGCAATGCCCGCAATCGCCCGGTGCAGCGCGATATCGGCCGCGACAAAGGCACCGGGGTCGCCAAGTTGCGCCACTTGCGCCGCATGAAGATCGCGCAGCCGGGCGATGTCGGGGTCCGTCCGCCGCTCGGCGGCCTGACGGACCATCCCGACCTCGAACAACAGGCGCGCGGACTTCAGATGGTCCAGATTTTCGGGCACCGCCGACAGCAGAAGTTGCGCGATGGCGTCGGCTTGCTGCATCGCAAGGCTGGCGTCCAGCGGGTTCACGCGGCTGCTTTGGCCATGTGATACGGTGATCAGGCCCATCGTGTGCATGGTCTGCAACGCCTCGCGGACGGCCGGTCGCCCGACGCCGAACCGGTCCATCAGGGCGCGTTCCGAGGGCATCGGGTCGTCTGGCCTGATTTCACCGCTCAGGATCATCTGGCGCAGACGGTCGAAGACTTCGTCCGACAGCTTGCGGCGCACGATCCTGTCCTGTGAGGTCTCGTTGGGCATGGGTTCCAGCGTCCTTTGCACCGCACTATCGGACATGGGCTCGGGGCAGGCAATGCGATATCAGGTTGACCACTGGTATGATGAGTCGATAAGTCCGCTGCAACGGATGAAGGAGGCCCCGTGACGCGTCTGATTGCATGGCTGGGCGACGATTTCACCGGTGCCGCCGCCGTGATGGAGGCGTTGGCCTTCGCCGGTCTGCCCGCCGTCCTGTTCCTTGACCCGCCCACGCCTGACCAGATTGCGACATTTCCGGCGGACGCCAGCATCGGCATTGCCAGCATGGCGCGCACGCAATCGCCCGACTGGATGGAGGCGAATCTGCCGGACCTTTTTTCGGTCCTGCGCGGCACCGGTGCGGCATTGCTGCACTACAAGGTCTGTTCCACCCTCGATTCCGCGCCGCACATCGGGTCCATCGGGCGCGCGATGGAGATCGGGGCGCAGATGACGGGCGCGCAGGTCGTGCCGATCGTCGTGGCGGCCCCGCAGATGCGGCGGTATCAGGCTTTCGGGCATCTGTTCGCAGGTGCGCCGCAGGGGGTGTTCCGGCTCGACCGGCACCCTGTCATGGCGAATCATCCGGTGACGCCGATGGCCGAATCCGATGTCGCCGCGCATCTCGCGCGGCAGACGGACATGCCTGTTGGATGCCTTGATCTGGAAATGCTGCATGATCCGGTTGCTGCCGCGCGTGCCTTCACCGATGGGCCGACAGCGCGCGGCCTGACCTGCGACATGATGGGACCGTCCGACGAGGCGGCAGTCGGCACTCTGATCTGGACGCACCGGGGCGAGAACCCCTTTGTCGTCGGTTCACAGGGGGTCGAATATGCCCTCATCGCGCATCTGCAAGCCACCGGCGCATTGGACCCCGCACCCCGCGTCGCCAGTGCCGGACGGGTGAACCGGATGGCGGTGGTGTCCGGCTCGGTCTCGGGCATCACGGCGGACCAGATCGGCTGGGCGGCGCAGCACGGTTTTGCCACGATCCCCTTCGCCGCCGAGGCGGTCTGCAGCGATCCGGCCACGCTAGCCGACACCGAGGCCCGGTGCCTTGCGGTGGCATTGGCCGCGCTGGACCGGGGTCAGGTTCCGCTGATCCAATCGGCCGCCGGACCGCAGGACGCCGGCATTGCACGGCTGACGCAGGCGGCGGCGGGCCGCGACATGACGCAGGTGAACGATGCGATCGGCAAAAGCCTCGGGCGGATGCTGCGGGCGCTGGTGGACCGGGCGCGACTGACGCGTGTCGTGGCCTCTGGCGGCGACACTTCGGGCCATGTGACGCGGGCGTTGGATGTCTTCGCGCTGACGGCGCTGGCTCCGACCATTCCGGGTGCCGCGTTGTGCAAGGCCCACGCGATGGGGGCGACACACGGGCTGGAGGTTGCCCTGAAAGGCGGCCAGATGGGCAGCGCCGACTATTTCGGCTGGATCAGGGATGGGGGCGGCGCGCGATGACCGACAGGTTGACGGCAACCTATGACATCGAAACCCCGGTGGGGCTGGACCGCGCCGCCGCCGTGCTGGCGGGCGAGCAGTCGACCGGCACCTTCGTGCGCCTTGCAGCCGAGACCGACGCCCTGCGAGACCGGTCGGCCGCGCGGATCGAAGGCATCGTCCAGACCGATGAGCGCGATCGCCCGTCGCTGCCCTGCCGCCTGTCCGGCACGACCTTCACGCGGGGGCGCGTCACGGTCAGCTGGCCCACCGGGACGTTCGGCACGTCCCTGCCGAACATCATGGCCACCGTGGCGGGCAACCTCTTCGAGCTTGCAGAGCTGAGCGCATGCCGCCTGCTGGACCTGCACATTCCCGACAGCGTCACTGCGGGTAATCCGGGGCCACAATTCGGCATCGCGGGCACCCGCGCGCTGATGGGCGTCGTGACCGGGCCGATGATCGGGACCATCGTGAAACCGAGCGTCGGGCTGAGCGTAGACGAGACGGCGGCGCTGGCGGCGACGCTGGCCCCTGCGGGCATCGATTTCATCAAGGACGACGAGTTGCAGGGCAACGGCCCCTTCAACCCGCTGCCCGACCGCGCACGTGCCGTGATGCGGGTGCTGAACGATCATGCCGAAGGGACAGGGCGCAAGGTGATGTATGCCTTCAACATCACGGACGAGATCGACGCGATGAAGCGTCACCTCGACCTGCTGGCGCGACTGGGTGCGACCTGTGCGATGGTGTCCTTGCAGTCCGTCGGTCTGGCGGGGCTGCGGGCGGTGCGCGACCACGCGGCGCTGCCGATTCACGCGCACCGCAACGGCTGGGGCCTGCTGTCGCGGTCCCCCGACATCGGGATCGCCTTTCCCGCGATGCAAAAGCTGTGGCGCATGGCGGGCGCGGACCATCTGCATGTGAACGGTCTGAATAACAAGTTCACCGAAGACGATGCGACCGTGATCGCCTCGGCCCGTGCGGTGCAGTCGCCTGTCGGTGCCGCTGGTCCGGGGGCCGTGCCGGTCTTCTCTTCGGGTCAGACGATCTGGCAGATCGGCCCGGCGGCACAGGCGCTGGGCAATGACGATTTCCTGTTCTGCGCCGGTGGCGGCATCATGAGCCACCCGGCCGGTCCGGCGGCGGGGATCGTGGCGCTGCGGCAGGCCGCAGAGGCGCATGGGTCCGGTCGCGACATCCGCGATCATGCGCGCGATCACCCGGAACTTGCTGCAGCACTGGCGGCGTTCAAAGCCCCGCAAATCGCAGGAACGTGACCGATTTTCTCTGCCGTGGCTTGCCGTTTCATGGTATGGGCTGCGCCAACGGGCACCGCGAAGCCGGGCTTGGGCAGAAGACAGGAATTTCCTCATGACACAGACATTCACACGACGCACGGCGCTGGGCATCGCCCTTGGCGGTCTGGCAGCCCCGACATTGTTGCGCGCACAGGAACTGCCCGGCGGCGTGACCCGCAACGTGGCGGCCTTTCGCACCTACGGGTGGCAGGACCATTTCGACGCGCTTTCGGGAATGCCGATGCTTGTCGCGGACACGCAGGCCCGCGCATTGCACTACTGGGATGCAGATGGCATCGACTACCGCGTCTATCCTACCTCCGTTCCCAAGACCGATGAGCTGACGAAGCGTGGCTATACCGAGATCGTGCGCAAGAAGGTCGGACCGGACTGGACCCCGACGCAGTCGCAACGCGAGCGTTTCGGCTGGGAATACATTCCGCCGGGGCCGGACAGCCCGATGGGCACGCATGCGATGTATCTGGGCTGGCCCGCCTATGCGATCCACGGCACCCATGACACGCGCAAGATCGGCCGCCCGTCGTCGGACGGCTGCATCGGCCTGTATAACGAGAAGATCGCTGAACTGTTCGAGTTGTGCCCGATCGGGTCCAAGGTCCGCGTCATCTGACTTCGGCCCCATGCCGGGCAAAGGGCCGCCGGGGATGACCCCGGCGGCCCTTTTCGTTTCAGGCCGGTAAGTAGGTCTCGATCGCGCGGCCTTGACCCGCGGCATAGTCGTTGGCGACCTGCGTCCAGTCGATCCGCGCTGCCGCAGTCCAATCCGGTTGACCCTTTCCGACATCATCCGCCGTGCCGCTGAGATAGGTCACGACGCGCTGGCCGTCGCGAAAATCGTCAAGGCTTTGCGACCAGGTGCCTTCGGGCAAAGTCAGCTCCAGCGTCAGCGCCCTGGGGTCATAGGCGGCGGTGAACAGCGTGCCAAAGCCCGCTGTGTAGCGGTCCTGCAGCAACGGCGCGCGGCGGAAATGATGCGACAGGGTCCGGGGGGCCGCGCGCAGCCCGCGCAGGTGGCCGTGGCGTTCGTGAGTGCGGGTGAACGCGGGGCGATCCGGTTGCGATCCATCGCTTTGATGATTGGTTGCGATGGCCTGCGGCATCCGCCGTGCGCCGCCCCCCGGCGAGAGTTCGACGCTGGCGGTGTCGCCACCCGCATCCGCGATCACGACGTTGTAGGCCATGTGCGACGGCACACGGTCCAGCACGGCAAGCGCCTGTTCCACCGTGTCGCAGGTTTCCAGGACGTAGCGCAGGATCGTCGTGATGCCGAAGCCACGCCCGGTCTGCGTGCGCCCGCCGTAGGCCAACGCGATGGACAGGCCCGCGTCGTTGATCCCGTCTGACAGGCCCCACAGGAATTCGACCATCCCCATGACCCGCCGTCCGGTCCAGGCGGTGTGCAGCATCAGGCCCTCGTTCAGATCGGGCGACAGGTCGTAGTTGCGCACCAGCCGCACGTCGGTCCCGTCCGACAGGGCCGCCAGCGAACAGCCGCCAAGGTATTGCGGCGGGCACCAGGTCGACAGGAACCGCGCGGCGCGATCGCCGCCGCCGGCAAGGGCGCACAGGCGGTCGTAGGTCGCCAGCAGCTCTGGCATGTGATCGGCGATGGCCGATCGGCATTCCGCACGGCTGGGTCCGGCGTCGCCGCCGCGGGCAACGAACCACGGCTCGTAGGCGGGCCAGGATCGCGCCCAGCGGGCCGCCCATTTCGGGCCGGGGGTCGCCTCGGACACGGCGTCGAAGGTCAGGGTCATTGCGGTCATGTCAGCGCCTTTCCGGTCGTCTCGAAGAAGAAGCGCAGCATCTCGGCGCTCGCATCGGGGCCCTTGGCGTCGGTATAGCTGCCGCCGGGTTGTCCGCCGGACCAGGCGTGGCCCAGCCCGTCGACGACCCAATGTTCCAGCACCGCACGACTTTTCATGTCGGCAGAGGTGCGCAGGTGCCAGCCGCGCCCATTTGTGGTGCCCGTTGCCTCTGTCTCGATGGTCTGGCCGGTCCGGCTGACGGCGTGGGCGGCGATGCGCTGACCGTTCACCGGATTGACGGTGCTGTCCCCCGTGCCGTGGAACACGATGGTCGGGATCGCCGGTCCGTCGGGTGCCGCAACGTCCGCCCCTTGACCGCCCATCGCGGCAAAGGCTGACGGCACGTCCCGCGCGGCGGAATAGGGCAACCCGGAGTGTGCACCGACAGCGGCGAAGACGTCGGGGTAGGTCTGACCCAGGATCACGGCCATCGCGGCCCCGGCGGACAGCCCGGCGACAAAGGTCAGGTCCGCGCCGATGCCGTGCTGCGCCGCGATCTCTTGCGTCATGCCGGCCAAGATCGCGGGTTCGCCCTTGTCGCGCAATTGGTCGCCCCGGCTGAACCAGTTCCAGCAGGACTGCGCGTTGTCGCCGCGCGATTGCTGCGGGTAAAGCACGATGAAGCCGTCCCGGTCCGCCAATGCGTTCATGCCCGTCCCGGTGGCGAAATCCGCCGGGTTCTGCGTGCAGCCGTGCAGCATGACGACCAACCCCTTTGCCCCGTCCTTTGCAGAGGACGGCACGTGCACCAGGTAATCCCGGTGACCGGACGCACAGGTAAAGGTGCCAGCTGTCATGCCGTGGGGCATCGCGCCCGAGCGGTCGGTCATGCCGGTCCATTGGGACAGGTCGGGCATCGCCATACGGGGCAGCCCGGAGGGCATGCTGCCCGTCGTGATCCCGTTCTGCGCCAGCGTTCTGCTGACAAGGTCGTTGGCAGCGGCAAGGCGTGCATCACCGGTCGCCGGGCGCATAGCGCTTGCGTTGAACTTGAACATTTTTTCTTCCTTGTGATGGCCCGCGTCGGGGCCGAAAAATTACTGGATCCGGTCGGCGAGGGCCGCCTTCACTTCTGCGCTGGCCTGAAGCGCGCCCAGCACGGTGATCGAACCGATCGTGGCCAGCGCCAGCTCTGGCGTGACGTCACCGGCGATGCGGGCAAGCCCCACCACCTTCACATGCAGCACCTCGCCGGCGCGTTGCAGGCTTTCAAGGTCCGCGCGGGTGTAGTCGCGCAGCCCCAATTCCATCGTGTGCCGCTCGATGGATTTTGCGACCGCCTCGGTGTGAGTGCCAAGCTGGTTGCGGATCGCCGTGCGGATGAAGTCCGTCCGGTTGGAATAGAACCCTTCCTGCACCAGAAGATCGACGCGCCCCAGATCGACGTAACCGAGGTTGATCGTGATCTTCTCGCTGTCGGGTGTCTTTTCGCGCAGCTGTCTGATGTTGCTCATGGTCCAATTCTCCATCTGTATGGATGGTATATGGATGTCACGTCCTGCCGCACAACCCCTGCGCCGCGCATTGTCGAAAGAACGCGCCAACCCTTGCGGTTTCGCAAGATTGACGATTGTATCGCGCGGTGCCGCGATGGGCACGCAGATGACAGGGAACGACACGCATGGACTTCATGGCACGCGCAACGGCACTGGTGGGCGGCACGATGGTGATGATGCGTCGCATGTCCGCCCCGCGCGAACAGGCCTTCGGCAACAGCCCCACGATCCCCGAGGCGAAGAAGCAGGGCCTGATGACGCTGAAGATGCCGACGGCACAGGGCTGGGGGCAGGGACAGACGCCGACCCCAGCGCCGGGTTTGGCGGTCAATGCCTTTGCCAGTGACCTGCTGCACCCGCGCTGGATCGAGGTTCTGCCGAATGGCGACGTCCTCGTCGCCGAGGCACTGCAGGAGGCGGGCAAGCCCACCAGTCTGATGGACCGGGCGATACAGGCGACCATGCGTCGCGCCCGTGCACTGGGCATCAGCGCGAACCGGATCACCCTGTGGCGCGATGCGGATGGCGACGGCGTAGCCGAGGAGCGGCACGTCTTCCTTGAGAACCAGAGGCAGCCCTTCGGCATGGCGCTGGTGGACGGCACCTTCTACGTCGGCAACACGGACGGCATCGTGGCCTTCGACTATACGGATGGCGCGACAAGCCTGACCGGTCCGGGGCGCAAGCTGGTGGATTTCAAGCCCGGCGGCCACTGGACGCGCAGCCTGATCGTCTCGCCCGACCGCACAAAGATCTACGCCGGCGTCGGATCGCTGACCAACATCGCGGACGAAGGGCTCGCGGCCGAGGATGGCCGCGCCTGCATCTGGGAACTGGACCTTGCGACCGAAAAGGCGCGCGTCTTTGCCACCGGCCTGCGCAACGCGGTCGGCATGGCGTGGGAGCCTGCGACTCAGGCGCTATGGACCGTGGTGAACGAACGCGACGGATTGGGGGATGAAACGCCGCCCGACTACCTGACGCGCGTGCAGGACGGTGGATTCTACGGCTGGCCGTTCTGCTACTGGGGTCAGATCGTGGACGACCGTGTGCCGCAGAACCGTGACCTCGTGGCGCGGGCGATCACGCCCGACTACGCCTTGGGCGGACATACGGCCTCGCTGGGTCTGCTGGGTGCCGGACGGCACGCTGCCCGGCTTCGGCGCAGGCATGGCGATCGGCCAGCATGGGTCGTGGAACCGGTCGACCCTGTCCGGCTACCGGCTGATCCATGTGCCGTTCAAGGACGGTAAACCCTCTGGTCCGTCGCGGGACATCCTGTCGGGCTTTCTGTCCGCGGATGAAAAGGTGTCCTACGGGCGGCCCGTCGGGGTGACGGTGGGCGCTGACGGCAAGTCGCTGCTGATGGCGGACGACGTGGGCGATGTCATCTGGCGCGTCACAGGGGCCTGACACCTCGAGGGCCTATGCCCCTTCGTCCAAGGGGATCACGTCAACCGACTGGCGGCTGCGCTGGCCGCCGGTGACGCGCAGGATGCCCCGGATCGGCGGCACGTCGTCGTAGTCGCGCCCATAGGCCACGACGATATGCGACGCGTCCGCGATCCGGTCGTTGGTGGGGTCGAACGCCAGCCAGCCCGCCTGCGGCCCGCACCAGGCCCGTACCCAGGCGTGCATGGCATCGGCCCCTTCCAGTCGCGGCTTGCCCTTGGGCGGGCGCGTGCGCAGATAGCCGCTGACATAGCCCGCCGGTATCCCGATCCCGCGCAGGCACGCGATCAGGATGTGGGAATAGTCCTGACAAACGCCGTGCCGCTTGGCAAACGCCTCTGACGCCGGGGTGTCGACGGTGGTGGCCTTGGCGTCAAAGGTCATGGCGGCGCACAGTGCGCGACCGACGGCCACGACAGCCTGTGCGGCATCCATGCCCGGCGAGATCTGGCTGCGGGCAAAGCGGATCATCGCCGGGTCATGCGGCACGCGGGACGAGGTCGCGATGTAGTGGACTGGGCTGTCCGGCCCCATGTCGCGGCAATCGGACAGGGCCGCTGCCAGACGGTCCAGAGACAGCGCCCCGGCGGACATGTCGCCCGCAGCGTGTCGTTCGACCCGCGCCGTGACCGCGACCTCGACCGCGTTGTGCGATCCGTCGATCGCGAAATCGACCGTCGCGTTGCCGAAGAAGTCGGTCCGGTCGTGGCGCTGACCGGGCAGGGGGTGCAAACGCAGCAGACCCGCGACCAGACGCTGTTCCGGCCCGAGATCGCGCGGCATGACGCAGACCAAGTGCCGACCCGACGACGCGGCCCCTGCGTAGTCGTAGGCGATGGTCAGGCGTATGTCGTAGATCATGGCATCAGTGCAGGAATGCGGCGTTCAGCGTGACCGACAGCGCCCAGATATCCGACAGCGCCTTGCGCAGCGCGGCGGTGTCCAGCGTGTCGACGGTGTGGACGGCGAACGCTGTCTGCAAGATGCGCACCCCACGTTCGAAATCCGTGATGTGTCCCTGCGGCGCATCGTGGGTCATGTCGGCGACGCGCACCAGCAGCGCGTCAAGCTGGAAGCGGATCGCGCGCGGATTGCAGGGATCAAGTGCCAGCAGGTCGATGACGGTGTCGCGGCTGATGCCCATCGCATAGCGCTGGCGGTGGACGATGATGCTGTCGCCGATCTCGACCGCGAGGTCGAGCGCGCCGCCGGGTGCAGCGGGATCGGCCAGATCCGCCAGTAGCCCCGCGGTCATCGCGGCACGTTCCAAGGCGCGCCCGACGGACAGGAACTGCCAGCCGGCGCTGCGATACATGTTCTCATGCGTCAGACCGGCAAAGCCGGCTGCCTTGCGCAGCAGGACCCCGGTGGCCAGGGCCGCATCGTCGCCGGGCCGCGCGGTGACCTGCATCCGGGACAGGGTCTTGTCCATGTCGGTCAGGGCCGCCCAACCGTCGACGCTGAACCGGTCGCGGATCTGGCTGGCGGACCGCACGGCGGACCACAGGGTCTGGCGCAGCCCGTCGGGGATCGGCGCTGCGGCCTCTACCCCGTAACGGTCCAGCATCTCGACAATCAGGTCGGGCAGGGCACCACGCACGCCTTCGGACCGACGCCCGTGATAGGCCCTCAGCAGGCGCAGCAGGCCCTCCGTCCGCTCGATATAGCGGCCAAGCCAGAACAGGTTGTCGGCCGCCCGGCTGGGCAGCGCCTCCGGCGTGGCGCGGGTGAATGGCGTTGCGGGGTCAGAGACCAGCAGCGTCGGCGTGGCAACGGGACGGTCCGCGACGACCCAGACGTCCGCCACAGCGCCGCCGCGGCGCATCGACACGGCGGATGTGTCGCGCCCCGTCCCGATCCGCGCAAAGCCGCCGGGCATGACCTGCCAACCGTCCGCCCCCCGTGCCAGAAAGACCCGCAGGGTCATGGGGCGTGGCACCAGCGCGCCCTTTTCGTAAACGGGCGTCGTGGACAACGTCACGAGTTCCTTGGCCATCAGGTTCTGTGCGTTTGCGGACAGCCAGGGGGCGACCTTTTCGCCTTGGGCCCCGAACATCGACCCGCCGATCGCATGGGCGGCCTGCGTGTCATAGGGCATCCGGGTGGCCAGGGCCGGGCCGATCATCATGCGCGAGGCGTGGCGCTGCACATGCTCCAGCTCTCGCGGTTGGCCGCACCACCAGGTCGCGACGTTGGGCAACTTCAGGTCCGCGCCGGTCAGGACCTGCGCGATGGACGGCAGGAAGGCCATCAGCGCCTGAGTCTCCAGCACGCCGACGCCCAGCGCATTGACCATCGTCACATGCCCTTCGCGGATCGCCGAGATCAGGCCCGGCGTGCCGAGGCGGCTGTCGCTGCGCAGTTCCAGCGGGTCGGACCAGATGCCGTCCATCCGGCGCCAAAGGACTTCGACAGGGATCAGGCCCTTGACCGTACGCACGAAAAGTCGCCCGTCGCTGGCGGTCAGATCGCCGCCTTCCAGCAGCGACAGGCCAAGGTAGCGCGCGATATAGGCTTGTTCGTAATAGGTATCCGTCAGCGGTCCCGGCGTCAGGATGCCGACACGGCTGTCCGGGCTATCCTTCAACCCGGTCAGCGCCTGCCGGAAATCCTGAAAGAACCCGGCAAGGCGGTGCACGTTCGCCCGTTCGAACAGGTCGGGAAAGACATGGGTCGCGGCGATCCGGTTTTCCAGTGCGAAACCGGCACCCGAGGGGGCATCGGTCAGGTCTTGCAGAACCCACCAGCGGCCGTCGGGGCCGCGCCCCAGTTCGAAGGCGCAGAAGTGCAGGAAGTGTCCGCCGCGCGGGCGTGTGCCGACCAACGGACGCAGCCATTCCGGGTTGGACGCGATCAGTTGCGCAGGCAAGTGACCGTCGGCGACAAGCCGGTTGGGGCCATAGAGGTCAGCGGCCACCTGTTCCAGCAGGTCGGCGCGCTGGATCAGGCCATCGCCGATGGTGTCCCAGTCGGTCTGGGACAGCACCACGGGGATCGGGCTGTACGGCCAGTTCCGGCTGGCCGCCGTCTGGTCGCCATACTTGCGAAAGAACACGCCTGCATTCGCAAGGTGCTGTTCGCCCCGTGCAAAGGCGGTGGCCGCGTCGTTGCGCGTCAGCCCCGACAGATGGTCGATCAGCGGTGCCCAGCCGGACCGCATCCGCCCCTGCGTGTCGCACAACTCGTCCGGGACTCCGGGTAGTGGTCGATAGGCGTCGAAAAGCGAACGCTGCACCGAAGGGTCGGGCGTCACAGTCCGGGCTTGCGGCGCAGATCGAGCGTCATCGGACATGAGGGATGCGGCGTTTCCGGGAGGGGTTCATAGTCCCCGGCACTATGGCCATGCGGTTCGAACCGGGCAAGGCGGCGCGCCTCCGCCTCGTTCCCGTTGACGGGGAATGTATCATAATTGCGTCCCCCCGGATGTGCGACGTGGTAGGTGCAGCCGCCGATCGCGCGACCCGTCCACGTGTCATAGATGTCAAACGTCAAGGGCGCGTTTACAGGCAACTTCGGATGCAGGGCAAGCGGCGGCTGCCACGCCTTGAACCGCACGGCGGCGACGCTTTCGCCGTTTCGCCCCGTCGGCTGCATCGGCATCGCCCGCCTGTTGCAGGTGACGGTATAGCGGCCGGGATCGGTCGCGGTCAGCTTGGCCTGCAGACGTTCGACGGAACTGTCGGTATAACGCACGGTGCCGCCGATGGCCCCGGTCTCGCCCATGACGTGCCAGGGTTCCAGCGCTTGCCGGATTTCCAGATGCACGCCCTCCACGGTGATCTCGCCGCAGAACGGGAAACGGAATTCTGCCTGCGCCTTGAACCAGTCGGGGTCGAGGTCGAAGCCATGCTGCTTGAGGTCGGCCAGCACTTCAAGAAAGTCCTGCCAGACCATTTCGGGCAGCATGAAACGGTCCAGCAGGGTCGTGCCCCAGCGGGTCAGCCTGCCCTTGATCGGGGCCTTCCACATGCGCGCGATCAGGGCGCGGATCAGCAGTTGCTGTGCAAGGGACATGCGCGGATTGGGCGGCATCTCGAACCCGCGAAACTCTACCAGACCCAGCCGCCCGGTGGGGCCGTCCGGGGAATAAAGCTTGTCGATGCAGATTTCCGCCCGGTGTGTGTTGCCGGTGACGTCCACCAGCAGGTTGCGGAGCAGACGGTCGGTCAGCCAGGGGGCGGGCACGTCGCCTTCCTCCGGCGTACGGATCTGGTCGAGGGCGATTTCCAGCTCATAGAGGCTGTCCATCCGGGCCTCGTCGATACGCGGGGCCTGAGAGGTCGGACCAATGAAAATGCCAGAAAAGAGGTAGGACAGCGAAGGGTGCCGCTGCCAGTGCAGGATGATCGACCGCATCAGGTCCGGCCGGCGCAGGAACGGGCTGTCGGCGGGGGTGACGCCGCCCACGACGACGTGGTTGCCGCCGCCGGTGCCGGTGTGGCGGCCGTCGATCATGAACTTGTCGGCACCAAGGCGCAGTTGCCGCGCCTCTTCATAGACCACTTCGGTGGTGTTCACGACGTCATCCCAAGTGTGGGCCGGGTGGATGTTGACCTCGATCACGCCGGGGTCGGGGGCGACGCGGATCACGTTCAGGCGCGGGTCGGACGGTGGGCCGTAGCCTTCGATATGCACCGGCACGCCCAGCTTTTTCGCCGCAGCCTCGGCAGCACCGACGAGTTCGAGGTAATCCTCCACCTCTTCCACCGGCGGCATGAAGATGCACAGCCGCCCGTCGCGCGGTTCGACCGACACGGCGGTCCGCACACGGCCCTTCAGGTCGCTGATGACCTGCTCGGTGCGATCCTGCACCGGCTCGCTTGCAGTAAAGCTGGCGCGGAGTTGCTCTGGAATTTCCTCTGATCGCGGGTCGGGGGCGGGGGTCTGCCCGGCCTGCACGTCGCGCGACGGCAGGGGGCCGCGGTCCTGCATCGGGTCGCCGACGATGACATGCGGATAGGCGGCCTCTGGAATATGTTCCAGCGACCCCAGCGGCAGGCGATATCCGACGGGGCTGTCGCCGGGGACAAGGAACAGGTGGCCGCGCCGCATCTCCCAGACCTCGGACAGCCATTGCGACTTGGCCTGCACCTGCCACTTCTGGACCGGGAGGACGTAGCCCGAAGGTTCCGTCAGGCCGCGGGCAAAGACGCGGGCCATGCGATGACGCGCCTCGGCGTCCTTCAGCGCGTTGTTTTCGGGTGTGACGTTGATCGGCAGGTTGCCTTCCTTCAGCACCCAATCGGCCGGGTCCTCATAGGCGGGCAGGACGTTGGCGGGCGGCACGCCCAGCGTTTCGGCCATGCTTTGCAGCACGGCCTTGGCCTGTTCCTTCGTGGCACCCGTGGCATCCTCTGCCGCAATCAGGTCGGGATCGACCCAGATCGGCGCGCCGTCGCGCCGCCAATAGAGCGAAAACGTCCAGCGCGGCAGTGTCTCGCCCGGATACCACTTGCCTTGCCCGTAGTGCAGGAAACCGCCGGGGGCAAAGCGCGCCTGCAAACGGCGGATCAGTTTGTCGGCAAAGACGCGTTTGGTCGGACCGACGGCACCGGTGTTCCACTCCTCCGCCTCGAAGTCGTCGATGGACACGAAGGTCGGCTCTCCGCCCATGGTCAGGCGCACGTCGCCGTCGGCCAGCGCCTTGTCGACCGTGTGGCCAAGCGCGTTCAGCTTGTCCCAGGCGGCGTCGGAAAACGGTTTTGTGATGCGCGGGTGTTCGGCCACGCGGGTGACGGTCATGTCGAAATCGAACGTGACTTCGGCATAGCTCGCCATGCCCGAAATCGGTGCGGCATTGCTGTAATGCGGCGTCGCGGCCAGCGGAATGTGGCTTTCGCCGGTCAGAAGGCCGGACGTCGGATCGAGGCCGACCCAGCCCGCACCGGGCAGGTAGACCTCGCACCAGGCGTGCAGGTCGGTGAAATCCACCTCGGTACCTTGCGGACCGCTGACGGCCTTCAGATCGGGCTTCAGCTGAATCAGGTAGCCGGAGACGAACCGCGCGGCCAGTCCCAGATGCCGCAGAAGGTTGACCAGCAGCCAGCCGGTGTCGCGGCACGACCCCTTGGCCAGTTGCAGCGTCTCCTCCGGCGTCTGCACGCCGGGTTCCATGCGGACGATGTAGCCGATGTCGCGGGCCAGACGGGCGTTCAGGCCGACGACGAAGTCGATGGTGCGCTGCGGGTCGCGGCTGATGGCGGCGAGGTAGTCGCGGAACAGCGGTCCTTCGTCCGTCGTGCGCAGGTAGATCGACAGGTCGTCGCGGATCGCCTCGGGATAGGCAAAGGGAAACTCCTGCGCCGTGTCCTCCACGAAGAAGTCGAAAGGATTGTAGACGCTCATGTCCGCGACCAGATCGACCTCGATCTTCAGCTCGTCCACCGGGTCGGGAAAGACATAGCGGGCCTGCCAGTTGCCGTAGGCGTCCTGCTGGTAGTTCACGAAGTGGTTCGCCGGCGTGACCTTCAGGCTGTGGCTCAGGACCGGCGTGCGGCTGTGAGGCGCGGGGCGCAGGCGGATGATCTGGGGGCCGAGCGTGACGGGGCGATCGTATTTGTAATGGGTCAGGTGGCGGATCGCGGCAAGGATCGACATGGGCTACCTTTCGAAGATGTTGACACCGATCTTTCCACGATGCGCGCCACACCTCCACCCGCATTCGCGCGCATGGCGGGCAGATCGCCGAGACTGCTCAAATCTCAGGCGACTTTCGCGGCATGGATCAGATCGTTGATGAATTGCAGCTTGGCCATGACAGGCTTGTTCAGGACGAAAGGATAAAGGTCCGGCTGCCCCATCGCCCGGTTCATGTTATTCAGCGCGACAGTGACCGGCACCCAGGCCTCGATCACCGGCTGCACCTCGGTCGCGGTATAGGCGTCCTCGGTCACCTGCCGCCCGTCCAGCGCCATTTCATAGGCGGCGGCCGTTTCAATCCCGTCGGCGATATGCATCCAGTGCGCCCAGGTCTCGGCAAAATCCTCCCAGGGGTGGGATGTCGCGTAGGCGCTGATGTGGCTTTGCTGCCAGCCGACCGGGGCGCCGTTGTCGTAGTGTCTTTGCAGTGCCGTGGCGTAGTCCGCCCGTTCATCGCCGAAAAGCTCGCGATAGCGGTCGATCTGCGGGCTGCCTTCGACGAGCATCGCCCAGTAGAAATGGCCGACCTCGTGCCGCATGTGACCGATCAGCGTGCGGTAGGGTTCGTCCATCGCGGTCCGCCGCGCGACCCGCACGTCATCGTCACTTTCGGCGATGTTGATGGTGATCAACCCGCTTTGATGGCCGGTCATCACGGGGGTCACGCCGTTCGGCCCCTGCCGGTCGGCAAGGAAATCGAACGCGAGGCCCAGGTTCGGGTCCTGCAGGCGCGTCGGACGCGGCAAATTCCAGCGGATCAGGCCGTAGATCAGCTTGCGTTTGGCCAGTTCGACCTCGCGCCAGCGCAGGGTATTGCCGGCCATGCTGGCATCGGGGACGATGTGGTTGTGCTGGCAGGCCAAGCAAAAGCTGCCCGGCGTCGCCACGACGGCCAGCCAGTTGCAGCCCGCATCGGGCGCATTGGCGCACAGCACGACATCGGGGCCGACAGCCTGCATCGTCATGGCGTTGGCGTCGAAGCCAAGCCGCGTGCCGCAGTTCACGCAGGACTGGTTGCGAAAGTGGACCTCTTTCGCACAGGTGGGACAGGTAAATCGTTTCATCGTTCAGGCGCGCCGTTCAGGTCAGAGAACCGAACGTAGTCCGTGGGCGGACTTGGGCAACGGGCTCTCCGCATCGCGATCGCCGGTCCTTGAGCACGGTGCGATCTTCATGCTGTTCGCCGTGCGTCTTGCGGTGTTCATGTCGTTCAGCACGGGGCTGGGGCCGACGGTGATCCGCGACGGCGATGTGGCGCTAGAACGGCAGGCCGACGTAATTCTCGGCCAGATTGCGCTGTGCCGACACCGAGGTCTGAAGATGTCGCAGTTCTGCGTCCTGAATGGCCTGATCGAAAGGCGTCTGTTCGGGAAAACGGTGCATCGTGGTGGTGAACCACCAGCTGAACCGGATCGCGTTCCAGACCCTTGCCAAGGCGGTCCGCGAATAGCCGTCGATGCCGCTGTCGTCGCCCTGCGCGTAATGCAGCTTCAGCGCTTCGAACAGGTAATGGACGTCGGATATGGCCAGGTTCAGGCCCTTGGCCCCGGTCGGCGGCACGATATGCGCGGCGTCCCCCACAAGGAACAGCCTGCCCCAGCGCATCGGATCGGCGACGTAGGAACGCAGCGGCGCGATGGATTTTTCGATGCTGGGACCGGTCACCAGGGCCTCGGCGGCGTCATGTGGCAGGCGGCGGCGCAACTCGTCCCAGAACGCGTCATCGGTCCATCTGTCCAGCGGGTCATCGACCGGGGCCTGAATGTAATACCGGCTAAGCTGCGGGTTGCGCATGGACGCGAGGGCAAAGCCGCGTGGGTGGTTGGCGTAGATCAACTCGTGGCTGACCGGCGGGGTTTCCGACAGTACGCCGAGCCAGCCGAAGGGATAGACCCGTTCGTATTCCGTCAGCACGTCCTTGGGGATCGCCTGCCGGGACGGGCCGTGGAACCCGTCGCAGCCCGCCACGAAATCGCAGTCGATCCGATGCTCTGCACCGTCCAGCGCATAAGTCACATAGGGGGAAGCGGTGTCGAGGTCGTGAGGCCGCGTGCCTTCGACCCGGTGAATGACGGTGCCGCCTGCCGCGTCGCGCGCGTCGTAAAGGTCGTGCGTCACCTCGGTCTGACCATAGACCATGACCCCCTTTCCGATCAGCGCATCGAAGTCGATGCGAAACCCGGTGTTCTGCAGGGCAAGGAAGGTGCCCGAATGAGGCAACCCTTCGACATGGACGCGGTCGGCGACCCCGGCCTGTTCCAGCATGGCGACGCTGCCGTATTCCAGCACGCCCGCGCGGATGCGCGACAGGACATGGTCGTGGGTCTGTCGTTCCAGAACGACGGACGCGATGCCTGCGCGGTCCAGCAATTGCGACAGCAGCAACCCCGATGGCCCACCGCCGATGATGCAGACCTGCGTGCGCATGAGCGTTTCCCTTTGTGGTGCAACCATGCAAATCTGGACCGGACCGGCCCCGAATACAGGCAGGATCGGAGCTTATACTTGGACGATGCAACCAGACCCAGCCCGGCGTTCGCGCTTTACGGCGAAGGCCGCATCTTTCCCGACGTCCTGCATTGCGAGACGATCACAGCCCGCGCATCGCGTCACGACTGGAAGATCGCGCGCCACAGGCATCCGGACCTGCACCAGTTCTTTCTGTTCGAAGCCGGTGCGGTGACGTTGCGGTTGCGTGGGGGCGACCGGGTGCTGACGCCGCCGGTGGTCATCTCGATGCCAAGTCAGTGCGACCACGGCTTTGCCTTCGCGGCCGGGACGGAAGGGTTGGTGGTCACCGTGCCGACAGCGACACTTCTGAACCAAGCCGTCCTGGATCTGGACCGGCTTCATGTCGGTGCCGTGCAGACGCGGGTGCTGTTGCTGTTTCAGGCGATCGCCAGCCGTCATGGGGCAGCTGGCGGTCAACGCGACACGGCACTGCGGGCGCTGAGCGTCGCACTGGCCTGCGATCTGGTCGGTGGCGACAAGCCGGCGACGGCCCGCAATCCGACCGCGACCCTGTTCGCAAGGTTCGAAGCCGCCATCCGCGATCATGCCCATGAAAACTGGCGGGTCGCCGACTATGCAGGTCATCTGGGCACATCGCCGACACAGTTGAACAGGGCGGTGCGGGCCCATTCGGATCAATCCGTACAGAGTGCCGTGCAAGCGTTTCAGCTGGGTGAGGCGGCCAGACGACTGGCCTATACCCGCCAGCCCGTCACCACGATTGCCTACGATCTGGGTTTTTCCGACCCGGCCTATTTTGCGCGCGTGTTTCGCAAGGGTCTGGGCGTATCGCCGCGGGCCTACCGCAAGCGGTTCGATTGAAGTGGCGGTCACCACGCGGGCGACCGCCGTGGCCGATTACGCCATTTCCATCTCCTGATCCGGCTCTTTCGCCCCGGTCATGTAGGCGACGGCATCGGACATGGAGTGGTTCTTGGGGTCGATGACGCACAGCCGCTTGCCCAGACGGTGGACGTGAATACGGTCTGCAACTTCGAAGACGTGCGGCATGTTGTGGCTGATCAGGATGATCGGCACGCCGCGCGACCGCACGTCCTGAATCAGCTCTAGCACCTTGCGGCTTTCCTTCACCCCCAGCGCCGCCGTCGGTTCATCGAGGATGATGACCTTCGACCCGAAGGCTGCCGCCCGCGCCACGGCAACGCCTTGCCGCTGGCCACCCGACAGCGTCTCGACCGCCTGATTGATGTTCTGAATCGTCATCAGGCCAAGGTCGCTCAGCTTCTGGCGGGCGAACTTCTCCATCGCGGGCCGGTCGAGCTGGCGCAGCCACTTGCCCCGGAACCCCGGTTTGCGCAGCTCGCGGCCCATGAACATGTTGTCGGTGATCGACAGGGCGGGCGACATGGCAAGCGTCTGGTAGACCGTCTCGATCCCCGCCTCGCGCGCCTCGATGGGCGAGGTGAAGCGGATCTTCTTGCCTTCAAGAAAGACTTCGCCGTCGTCCGGGATGATGGCCCCGGACACGGCCTTGATCAGGGATGACTTGCCGGCACCGTTGTCACCGATCACGGCAAGGATCTCTCCCGGATAAAGGTCGAAATCGCAGTGGTCGAGGGCAGTTACCTTGCCATAGCGCTTGACCAGATTGCGGCCCTTGAGAATGGGTTCCATTATGCAGACACCTTTCTGATCCATTGGTCCACGGCGACGGCGACGATGATAAGCGCGCCGATGAAGAGATAGGTCCACTGCGCATCAGCCCCGGCCAGGCGCAGGCCCAGCGTGAAGACACCGACGATCAGCGCGCCGAACAAGGCCCCCATGATCGACCCGCGCCCCCCGAAGAGGGAGATGCCGCCGATCACCACGGCTGTGATGGACTGGATGTTCGCCTCTTGCCCCGACGTGGGCGAGACCGAGCCGATGCGCCCGATCAGGGCCCATCCCGCAAAGGCGCAGATCAGACCGGCCAGTGCATAGACCGCGATCAGCGTCTGTCGCAAAACGTAGGCCAGGATGGCGACAAGAAGCAGCATGAAGATGACGCCGACGGTGAAGGTGGCACCGCCCTGACCGGCCTCGTCCGCGCCGATCTTGAAGGTCGTGCCAAAGAACTGAAGGATCGGTGCCTCGGTGCGGATTTCCTGACTGCGAATGGTCTCGTTCGCGGAATAAAGGAAGTTGGCGGCCAGGATGATCTGCCAGGTGCCCAGCGTCACGATGAAGGGCGGCAGCTTCATTTTTGCGACAAGCCAGCCGTTGCAGGCCCCCAGCGCGGTCCCGATCACAAGTCCGCAGAGGATCGAGATTTCGGCCGGTATACCGTAGCGAAAGGTGAACTGCCCCATGATCACCGACGACATGACCATGATGGCGCCGACCGAGAGATCGATGCCGGCGGTCATGATGACAAGCGACTGCGCGGCGGCGACGATGCCGACCAATTGCACCTGTTGCAGCACCAGCGTCAGGGAAGACGCGGAAAAGAACTTGCTGCCCAGCAGTGCTCCAAAGACCGCGATGGAGATGAGCAGCACGATCAGCGGCACCAGCGACGGCGTGACATGCAGCGCATGCTGCAACTGCTTCACGAAACTCTTGTGGTCGTCGCGGAACTCGGCAACCGATTCCTCGCGCCTGGCCTTGACCACGGATTCATAATCGTCGGACTGCGATGCCATTGCGTACCTCCTCCTCTAGCTGCGTGTGATGTGTCGCCGGTCGTGGCGACACAGGCCTCCCCGGACTTTTGCAATCGGGGCGGACCTTGGTCCGCCCCGATCGATGTCAACTGGTCTGAACCGAACGGATCAGCCTAGCCCCAGCAGATGTCCATGCCTTCAGCAGACGTGATCGATTCCACACCGTCAACAGGCTTGTCGGTGATCAGCTTCACGCCGGTATCGACGAAGTCCTTGCCTTCGGTCGGCGTCGGCAGGGTGCCGTCGGCCCCGAACTGGGCAATCGCCTCGACGCCAAGCTTGGCCATCTGCAGCGGATACTGCTGGCTTGTGGCACCGATCACGCCGTCGGCCACATTCTGCACGCCGGGGCAACCGCCGTCGACGGACACGATCAGCACGTCGTTTTCACGGCCTACGGCCTTCAGTGCCTCGTAGGCACCGGCGGCGGCGGGTTCGTTGATCGTGTAGACCACGTTGATTTCCGGATCGACGGCAAGCAGGTTCTCCATCGCCGTCCGACCGCCTTCTTCGTTGCCAGAGGTCACGTCGTTGCCGATGATGCGGGCGTCGTCTTCGTCGCCGATGACGTTCGGGTCACCCAGTTCGATGCCGAAGCCTTGCAGGAAGCCCTGATCGCGCAGAACGTCGACGGTGGGCTGGCTGACGGACAGGTCCAGCATCGCGATCTTGGCGTCGGCGGCAGCGTCGCCCATCGCACCCTTGGCCCATTCACCGATCAGCAGACCGGCTGCAAAGTTGTCGGTGGCAAAGGTTGCATCGGCGGCGTCGGCGGGGGACAGCGGGGTGTCCAGCGCGATGACCAGCAGACCGGCGTCGCGCGCCTTCTGGACCGAATCGACGATGGCGGACGTATCGGACGCCGCAATCAGGATACCCTTCGCGCCGTCAGCGATGCAGGTCTCGATGGCGGCGACCTGGGTCTCGTTGTCGCCGTCGACCTTGCCGGCGTAGGAGTTCAGTGTCATGCCGAGTTCGGCGGCCGCGGCCTCTGCGCCTTCCTTCATCTTGACGAAGAAGGGGTTGGTATCGGTCTTGGTGATCAGACACGCGGTCATGCCGGTGTGCGACTCAGCCGAGGCGGCACCGGACAGTGCGATCATCGCAAGTGCAGTGCCTGCAAGCAGTTTTTTCATGGAAGCCTCCCAAAGTTGAAGCGGTGTCGACCGCCCGTGCCCCGCGCCCTCCCGGCTGGGGACTGACGCAAGGGAACAGGAACCAAAGTGATTCGTCAATAAATAAATAAACTTGATTTATTAATTAAGACCGCACAGGATCAGGGCAGGAGGACCGACGATGTCTGACACCGATGTGCGCGATCCGGGGGTGGGGCGAAACCAGCGGACGCTGCGGGACCACAACGAAAGACTAATCCTCACCACATTGTTGCGCAATGGGGCTTGTGCGGGCAGTGATGTTGCGCGGCGCACCGGGCTTTCGCCCCAAACCGTCTCCGTCATCATGCGCGGGCTGGAGCAGGACGGTTTGCTGTCGCGTGGCGATCCGCAGCGCGGCCGTGTAGGAAAGCCGTCGATCCCGATGGACCTGTCACCGGACGGAGCCTACGCCGTCGGGCTCAAGATCGGGCGCCGCAGCGCCGATCTAGTGCTGACCGACATGATCGGCGGGATCAAGGCGGAACGGAACCTGACCTACCGCTATCCGATGCCGGAACCCATCCTGATGTTCTTTCAGACCGGTCTCGCGGCCTTCGGCGATCTGTTGGGGGCAGCCTTCGTGGGCCGGATCGCCGGTATCGGTATCGCGAAGCCCTATGAAATCTGGAACTGGCACGACACCATCGGCGCACCGGCGGATGAACTCGCCGCATGGAAGACCTTCGATTTTGTCGCGGCCATTGCAGATTTTTCGGCCCTGCCGGTCTTTGTCGAGAACGATGCGACCGCCGCCAGCCGTGCCGAGCAGATCTACGGCGTGGGACGTAACTGGCGCGACTATGCCTATTTCTTCGTGGGGTCCTTCATCGGGGGCGGCGTGATTCTGAACCATTCGGTCTTCGAGGGGCCGACAGGAAACGCCGGCGCCTTCGGGTCGCTGCCGATGCGATCCAGCGATGGCCGGGACATCCAGTTGATCGACACCGCATCGCTCCACCTGTTGGAGTCGGCGCTCGTGCGCGCAGGTCACGACCCCAAGGTGATGTGGACCCAGCCGCAGGACTGGCGGGCCTTCGATGACATCGTTGCCGCGTGGATCGATGCCGCGGCAGAGCAGATCGCCCTCGCGTCGCTGATGGTCTGTGCCGTCATCGACTTCGAGGCCATCGTGATCGACGGCGGCTTTCCCGACGACGTGCGCGACCGGTTGGTCGCCCGCATCGCCATAAACCTGCAAAAGCTCGACATGCGCGGATTGCAGGCTCCGGCGGTGGTGGCCGGCAGCATCGGACCGAACGCGCGGGCGCTTGGGGCGGCGGCGACGCCAATCCTGTCGCAGTTCTTCCTCAACAGTCACGGAGAGCAGGGGGCCTGACGTCAGCCCCTGATGCGCCCGATGTCGTATTGCAGCACAGCCGCTTCGCTGACCGACAGCACACGGCGGGCATGGCCGCCATAGGCATGGGGGTCGCCGCGCAGGTCCGGCATCCGGTCGAACAGACGGTCCTGATCGTCCTGCCCCATGCTGGCCAGGGCGGCGCTGGCGGGATGAAAGCTTTCGGTCGGCACGTTGTTGGCAAAGACGATCTGGTGCTGCGGCAGCATCATGTGGATATAGACGACCTCGCGCGGGGTGCGGTCGCGCAGGATCGTGGCATCGTCGACAAGGTCGCGGGCGGTGACCAACACCTCGTCCGCGTTGAACAGTGCGCGTGCGCGAGGACCGCGCAGCACGATCCGGTGGTCCGGCGACACCAGCAGACCGGCATCCGGTACATCGCGGTCGAGCGCGCCGGCGCGCAGGCGCACCGGGGCAAGCTCTGGCATCGCCAGCATCCGCGCACCGGTCACGCGCCGCTTGCCGATCCAGAGGACTTCCGACGGGCCGTTGTCCTGGGTCTGGACCCGGTCGCCTTCGCCAAGGTCCGCCACGTCGCGCGGCCCGTCCGGCGTCAGGATCATCGTGCCGGGCGTAAAGCAGATGACGCCCTGCGGCGACGTGTCCGCCTCTGACCGGGTTGCGGCGTCGATTCCATGCCGCACGATCCACAAATCGGCCCCGCGCGGCGGAATGTCATCAAGGAACATCAACAAGGGTTTGCGTCCGGCCCCGCGCGGGATCAGCGTCACGTCCCATGTCGCCTGCCCGTCCGTGACGGTGAAGGATTTGTCGAACAGCGGGTCCTGCAACACCATGGGTGCGGACCGCGCGGGAACCTGTGTCGACGCCAGAAGCCGCCGCACCGTCAGTGCGGCCCGCTTGCGCAGGTCTGCCTCTCCCTCCGACGGTCCTAGCGGCAGGATGGTGCTTGGCCCATCCACGCGCACCGACTCTCCGGTCCAGGACCAGACAGCACCAGTGCGAATATAGCTGACCGGGGCAGAGCTGCGCCCGTCCAGTTCCGTCTGTGACCAGGGAACGACAAACGTGCCGGAAAAGCCCGTCTTCATGCCTGAAATCTTGCCTCGCTCATGTCCCGCGTCATTCATCGCGCAGGATCTTGCGATAGATTAACAAGCCGGGAGCCGCAGGATCAAGCGCGGCCTGCTGCGGCGCGTCGCATTTTTTCCTAGAAGTTGAAGTTCAGCTTCAGCGAACCCACGACCTGACCTTCGTCCTGCCCCTTGAATTCGGGGCTGAGGTAGGTCGCGCCGTAAAAGAAGGTCATGCCCGGCACCGGCTGCCAGTTCAGTCCGGCCCTTGCCCGCGTGCGGGTTTCGGTGGGCGCGTAGCCTTCGCTTTCGGGCAGGAACAGGCTGCCGTCCACCGCCGTCACATCCCCGCCGACGACAAGACTGACCCCCGTCCGATCGTCCTGCGTGCCGCGATAGAGTTGCCCTGTTGTCACATCGCGCAGCAGAAGGTCGTTCTGCCCGACCGGTCCCATGATCAGGTCGGCACCGGCGCGCAGCAGGTTTTCCGCGCCGGTCTGACCCTCGACAAAGGGGCGCAGGCTGGTTCTGGGATTGAGCCGGTAGGTATAGCGCGCCTCTCCCGTGGCTTGCAGGGCGAACTGATCGGACAACTGGTTGCGGGTCGGCGGGCGAGGCAGGCTGAACACCTCGTGATACGCCCGCTGGAAATCAGACAGCCGGGTCTGCGGGCCGATCGCCAGAACATCGGCACCCAGGCTGATCTCGGCCGGGCCGAATGTGTGGTGCGTGTGGGCACCCAGGCTGATAATCCCCGCATAGGGGCGGTCCCGGGTGCGACGAGTCGGCGCGATGATCTCGGTCCGGAACCGATACTCCATGACTTCGCCGAACCCCTTCGGCGCGCTGTCATAAGGCACCGCTGACCGCAGGTGGCTGAAAACGTATGACCCCGTGCGCCAGCGGTCATGTCCGTCACCGAACAGGTCGTTGCTGAACAGGCGACCATTGCCGATGGCAACCCTGGCCCCCGGTGTGGACTGGGCCGAAACGACGTCCGCAAGCGGTGCGGCAAGAAGGCAGAGAAGGATCAGGGCCAGATGGCGCATGAGATATCCTGATTGAGCGTGGCCCGGTTCGAGCCTTGTTAGAAAACATGGGCGAGTCGGACCAGCCAGAGGAATCCGATATTTCAGCTTATGGCAGCGCGGCCACACCCCGGCCGCATCCCTTCCACACCCATGCAGGAGGGAGCATGTCGCAGAATTGGTTAAGATGGCGTCAACGCTTGCCTTTGCATGCGGAAGCAGATGGAATGACCCGATATGCCTGAGCCGCAAGAGGCCATTCACGCGCAGCCCGATCCGACGAAAGCCGACTTCATGTCAAAGACGATTTCCTTGCCCGCAGAGGCCCTTGTCGATCATAACGCGGCGCGTGCGATCGCCAGCGGTCATTGCGCCGACCCCTTCACGCAGCTTGGGCTGCAGGACCGTGGAAATGCGGTGCTGCTGACGGTTTTCGTTCCCGGTGCGGATGCGGTGACCTGCCTGACCGGCAAGATCGAGACAGTGCTGACGCCGCTGCACGACTATCCGGGCATGTTCATTGCCCGCTTCGACAAGCGGCCCAAGACCTACCGGCTGCGCGCCACCGCGCAGGGTCATGCCTGGGATTTCGAGGATCCCTACCGGTTCGGCCCCGTGCTGACGGACGAGGACATCCATTATATCGGCGAAGGCAGGCATCGCCGTCTGTGGGCCGCACTGGGCGCGCATGTCATGACACGCGACGGCGTTGCGGGGACGCATTTCGCTGTCTGGGCCCCGAACGCGCAGCGGGTGTCGGTCGTGGGCGATTTCAATGTCTGGGACGGACGCCGCGCGCCGATGCGCAGGCGGGGCGGCGGCGTCTGGGAAATCTTCATTCCGGGCGTGGCACCCGGCGACGTCTACAAATACGAACTGATCGGTGCGCACGGCACCCGCCTGCCGTTGAAGGCGGACCCGATGGGCTTTGGCGCCGAACACCCGCCGCGCACCGGGTCGGTCGTGCGGGATCTGTCCCATGCGGACTGGCACGACGCGGCCTACCTGAAACGGCGGGGTGCGGCACAGTCCATCGATGCGCCGATCACGATCTACGAGGTCAACCTTGCCTCCTGGAAGCGGGCGCCGGGCAATCGCCCACTGTCCTACCTCGAACTTGCGACAGACCTTGTCGACTACGCGGCCTGGATGGGCTTCACGCATCTCGAACTGATGCCGATCTCCGAACACCCGTTCGACGGGTCGTGGGGTTATCAACCGGTCGGCATGTTCGCCCCCACGATCCGGCACGGCACGCCGGACGAATTCCGGGCGCTGGTGGATGCGGCCCACGCCATGGGGCTGGGCGTGCTGCTGGACTGGGTGCCGGGGCATTTCCCGATCGACGATCACGGGCTGGGCAACTTCGACGGTACGCATCTCTATGAACACGCCGATCCGCGCGAAGGCTTCCATCAGGACTGGAACACCCTGATCCCGAACTTCGGACGCAATGAGGTTGCGAATTACTACACCTCCAACGCGCTGTATTGGCTGGAGGAATATCATCTGGACGGCATCCGAGTCGATGCGGTCGCGTCGATGCTGTATCGCGACTATTCGCGCCAGCACGACGCCTGGGTGCCGAACAAGGACGGCGGCCGCGAGAATTTCGAGGCGATTGCCCTGCTTCAGAACATGAACACGCTGACCTATGGCGAGGTGCCGGGCATCATGACCGTCGCTGAGGAGAGCACCGCCTTTCCGGGCGTGTCGCGGCCTGTGGACTACGGTGGCCTCGGCTTTGGGTTCAAATGGAACATGGGGTGGATGAACGATTCCCTGCGGTACATGGAAAAGGACCCGATCCACCGGCGGCACCATCATCACGAGATGACGTTCAGCCTGCATTATGCCTTTGGCGAGAATTACGTTCTGCCGATCAGCCATGACGAGGTCGTGCACGGCAAGGGGTCGATGCTGCACAAGATGCCGGGGAATGCCTGGGAACGCTTTGCCAACCTGCGCGCCTACTACGGCTTCATGTGGACCCATCCGGGCAAGAAGCTGCTGTTCATGGGGCAGGAGTTCGCGCAGTCAAAGGAATGGAACCACAACCAGAGCCTTGACTGGCACGAATGCGACGATGGGCGCCACAAGGGCATGCAGATGTGGGTGCGTGACCTGAACCGGTTCTACCGCGCAACGCCCAGCCTGTATCTGAACGACACCCGGCCCAGCGGTTTCCAGTGGCTGGAGGCGAACGATGCGGACCGGTCGGTCTTTGCCTATGTGCGCCACGGCGGGCCGAACGATCCGAAGGTCGTGGTCGTGATGAACATGACACCGGTGGAACGCCCGGGCTACCGCGTCGGCCTGCCGCTCGCGGGACGCTGGCGCGAAGCGCTCAATTCCGATGCCGAAGCCTATGGCGGCGGCGGTCGGGGCAACATGGGCGGGGTCATGTCGGAAAATGTGCCCCGGATGGGACAGGATCAATCGGCGGTGATGAACATTCCTCCGCTTTCGACGGTTATCTTCATACAGGACGCCAAATGACATTTCTGGGAGGAATCACATGAAGCCGACGCCGAACACCCGCCTTTCCAACCGTGCGCTGGCCTTCGTGCTGGCGGGCGGCAGGGGCAGCCGCCTGAAAGAGCTGACCGACAACCGCGCCAAGCCTGCCGTCTATTTCGGCGGCAAGACCCGGATCGTGGACTTTGCCCTGTCGAACGCGCTGAACTCCGGCATCCGCAAGATGGCGATCGCCACGCAGTACAAGGCGCACAGCCTGATCCGCCATTGCCAGCGCGGCTGGGGATTCCTGCGGGCGGAACGGAACGAATTCCTGGATATCCTGCCCGCGTCGCAGCGCATGGACGAGACGAAGTGGTATCTGGGCACCGCCGACGCGGTGACGCAGAACATCGACATCATCGACAGCTATGACGTGGACTACATCGTCGTGCTGGCTGGCGACCACATCTACAAGATGGACTACGAGATCATGCTGCAACAGCATGTGGACACGCAGGCCGACGTCACCATCGGCTGCCTGACCGTCCCCCGAATGGAGGCCGTGGCCTTCGGTGTGATGCATGTCGACGAACACAGCAGGATCACGGACTTTTTGGAAAAGCCGAAAGACCCGCCCAGCATCCCCGGCGACCCCGATCATGCCCTCGCCTCGATGGGCATCTACATCTTCGACTGGCCATTCCTGCGCGAACGTCTGCTGGCGGACATGGAGGATGCGAATTCCGGTCACGATTTCGGGCACGACATCATTCCCCAGATCGTCAAGCACGGCAAGGCGATGGCTCACCGCTTTGCCGACAGCTGCGTGACCTCGGGACTGGAAACCGAGCCCTACTGGCGCGACGTCGGAACGATCGACGCCTTCTGGCAGGCCAACATCGACCTGACGCAATTCACGCCGCCGCTTGACCTCTACGACACAAGCTGGCCGATCTGGACCTATGCCGAAAGCGTGCCGCCCGCGAAATTCATCCACAACGAGGATGGCCGTCGCGGGTTTGCCGTATCGTCGATGGTCAGCGGCAACTGCATCATCTCGGGCTCCGAGGTTGCGGAATCGCTGCTGTTCACGGGTGTGCGGACCCATTCCTATGCCAGCCTGTTCCGCGTCGTCGCCCTGCCGGACGTCCGTGTGAACCGTCACGCTGACCTGTCCAATTGCGTCATCGACCGGGGCGTCGACATTCCCGAGGGGCTGGTCGTCGGCAAGGACCCCGAAGAGGACAAGGCCAATGGGTTCCGCGTCTCCGAGGGCGGCATCGTGCTGATCACCAAGTCGATGATTGCCGCTTATTCCGAAAGGGCCTGAGCCATGCCGGGGCGCGTCCTGTCCGTCGCTTCCGAATGTGTCCCGCTGGTCAAGACCGGCGGGCTGGCGGATGTGGCGGGCGCGTTGCCCGGTGCCCTGCGAGGCCATGGCTGGGACATGCGCACCCTGTTGCCAGCCTATCCCGACCTGATCGACAAGGCGAAGGCCAGCGCAGAGATATGGTCCGATCCCGATCTTTTCGGCGGGCCGGCGCGGGTCCTGATGGGGCAGGTCGGTGACGCCGCGATCCTGCTGCTGGATGCGCCGCACCTTTACGACCGCAAGGGTGGACCCTACGGCAACCCGACGGACTTTCCCGACAACCCGCAACGCTTTGCCGCCCTGTCATGGGTTGCCGCGCGCATCGCCGTGCAGGGGGGGTCGGACGGCTGGGTGCCGGACATCCTGCACGGTCACGACTGGCAGGCAGGCTTTGCACCGGCCTATCTGCGGTTCACCGGCCAAAGCCGCGTCAAATCGGTGATGACGATCCACAACATCGCGTTCAAGGGCGGCGCCTCTGCCGCGATGCTGGGTGAACTGCGGTTGCCGTATGAGGCGTTCAATACCGACACGCTGGAGTTCTGGGGCCACCTGTCCAGCCTCAAGGCCGGTCTTGCCACGGCCGACGCCATCACCACGGTCAGTCCGACCTATGCGGCAGAACTGATGCGCGCCGATTTCGGCATGGGGCTCGAAGGGTTGATCGCGCACCGCGCGGGCGACCTGCACGGCATTCTAAACGGTATCGACGACGCCGTCTGGAACCCGCGGACCGACCCGGAAGTGAAGCCCTATTCCAAGGCAAATCTCGCGAAGAAGAAGCCCAACCGCGATGCACTGCTGGCGGAATTCGGTCTGGCGGACGTGACCGGACCGCTGGCCATCGTTGTCAGCCGCCTGACCGACCAGAAAGGCATCGACCTGATCGCCGCGACCGCCGCCGGCTTCGTGGCGGACGGTGGCGGCCTTGCGATCCTGGGGGCCGGCGAGGCGCATCTGGAAGAGGCGCTCATGGACCTGGTCAAGGCGCACCCCGGCAAGATCGGTCTGCGCATCGGCTATGACGAGGCATTGGCCCACCGGATGTTCGCGGGTGGCGACGCGGTGCTGGTGCCGTCCCGGTTCGAACCCTGCGGCCTGACCCAGCTTTACGGATTGCGCTATGGTTGCGTGCCGGTCGTGGCACTGACCGGCGGGCTGGCCGACACGGTGATCGATGCCAATCCGATGGCGATGCAGGCCGGGGTGGCAACCGGACTCCAGTTTCACCCGGTCGATGCATTGGCGCTGAGTCAGGCCCTGCGGTGGTTGATCGATCTGCATGCCGATGCAAAAGGCTGGACGGCCATGCAAAAACGCGGGATGTCTCAGGCGCTGGGATGGGATACATCTGCAGCAACCTATGCCGAATTATACGAGTCCCTGACCGCGTGAATGCACATCTGAACCAAGGTATTCCGACACGGCTGCGCGACCATCCGTTGGCGGGGGGTTGCCCCAATCCCTTGGGTGCCACCTTTGACGGGCAGGGCGTGAACTTTGCCGTCTTTTCGGAACATGCCGACGCCATCGACCTGTGCCTTTTCACCGATGACGGTCGCAAGGAACGCGCGCGCATCCCGCTGATGGAACGCGACGGCGACATCTGGCACGTCTACGTCGCGGGCATCACGCCGGGCACGAAATACGGCTTTCGCGTCCAGGGGCCCTATGACCCGGAAAACGGTCACCGATTCAATTACAACAAGCTGCTGCTGGACCCCTACACCAAGCGCATCGCGGGCAAGCTGCGCTGGTCGGATGCCGTGATGGGCTACAAGGTCGGCAGCCCCCGCGAAGACCTGAGCTTTGATAACCGCGACAGCGCCTTTGCCATGCCGCGCAGCATGGTCGTGGACCCCTCCTTCAACTGGGGCGACGACAAGCCGCCCGCCGTCACGGCGTCCGACACGCTGCTGTACGAGGCGCACGTCAAGGGCCTGACGGCGCGCATGCCAGGCGTGTCCCCGATGACGCGGGGCCGGTTCCTTGGCATGGCGTCGGAACCCGTGCTGGAACACCTGACCCGCATCGGCGTGACGACCGTGCAGTTGATGCCCGCGCAGGCGTTCGTGGACGACCACTTTCTTGCACGGCAGGGGCTGCGCAACTATTGGGGTTACAACACGATCGGGTTCTTCGCACCCGAACCCCGCTACATGACCGACCAGGGCATCTGGGAATTCCAGACGATGGTACGCCGGTTCCACGCCGCCGGGATCGAGGTCGTGCTGGATGTCGTCTACAACCACACCGCCGAAGGCAATGAGATGGGGCCGACCCTGTCGTTCAAGGGCTTCGACAACCTGTCCTACTATCGGCTGATGGACGACAAGCGATTTTATGTGAACGATACCGGCACCGGCAACACGCTGCGGGTCGAACATCCGATGGTGCTGCGCATGATCATGGATTCCATGCGCTACTGGGTCGAGGTCATGCACGTCGACGGCTTCCGCTTCGACCTTGCGACCATTTTGGGACGAGAAGAGAACGGCTTCGACCGGCAGGGCGGTTTCCTTGATGCGCTGCGGCAGGACCCGGTGCTGGGCAACGTCAAGCTGATCGCCGAACCCTGGGACCTTGGTCCCGGCGGCTACCAGCTCGGCAATTTTCCGCATCCGTTTCTGGAGTTCAACGACAAGTTTCGCGACAACGTCCGCAAGTACTGGCGCGGCGACAAGGGGATCACCGCCGATCTGGCGAAACGCATCGTGGGCTCTGCCGAGCAGTTCGATCATTCCGGCCGCGCCGCCACCTCGTCGATCAACTTCGTGACGGTCCACGACGGTTTTGTGCTGGAGGATCTGGTCAGCTACAACGTCAAGCACAACGCCGCCAACGGCGAGGACAACCGTGACGGCAAGGACGACAACTATTCCGACAACATGGGCCACGAGGGCCCGACCGACGACGAGATGATCCGCGCGGGGCGCGCGCAGCGCAAGCGCAACCTGCTGGCGACGGTGTTCCTGTCCCAAGGCACGCCGATGCTGCTGTCCGGGGACGAGATCGGCAATTCGCAGTGGGGCAACAACAACACCTACGCGCAGGACAACGATCAGGGCTGGGTCAACTGGCACAAGCCCGATCACAAGCTGCTGGCCTTCGTCGAACGCCTTGCCAACCTGCGTCGCGCCCACCCGGTATTGCGGCAGTCCCGGTTCCTGCACAGCCGCGCGCGGCGCACCGATGGCAAGCCCGATCTGTTCTGGCGGATGCCCGACGGGCGCGCGCCCTCGGCCTCCGACTGGCAGAACCCCGACTGGCGCGCACTGTCGGTCGAGGTACGCACCTCCTCGGACACCCCCGAATACGCCGCATCGACGGATACGCTGTTCCTGACCTTCAACGCGGGGGACGAGGTGACGGTTACGCTGCCCGACTGCCCGCCCGGTTGCCTGTGGGAACTGGTGCTCGATACCGCCGCCCCGGAGGACGGGCCGCAGTGCATTGCAGGCACCACGGCAAAGATCGCCGCGCAGTCGGTTTGCGTCTTTGCCCAGACGCCGGCGTGACCTAGCTTTCGGTTCAGTCCAGCTTTCGGTTCAGGAGGACCGCCCATGCACACCGTCAGCACCCGACCGATCGAAGGGCAGAAGCCCGGCACATCCGGCCTGCGCAAGAAGACCCGCGTCTTCATGCAACCGCATTACCTCGAAAACTTCGTGCAAAGTGTCTTCGATGCCATTGGCGGGGCAAAGGGCAAGACCTTCGTCGTCGGCGGCGACGGGCGTTACTTCAACGACCGTGCCGCACAGGTGATCCTGCGCATGGCTGCCGCCAATGGGGCCGCGCATATCATCGTGGGGCAGGGGGCGTTGCTGTCAACGCCCGCTGCATCGCATCTGATCCGCCTGAACCGGACCAACGGCGGACTGATCATGTCAGCCAGCCACAATCCGGGTGGCGAGGATGAGGATTTCGGGATCAAGTTCAACGGTCCCAACGGCGGCCCGGCGGCCGAGGGTCTGACCGACCGCATCTTTGCCCGGACGACCGAGATCACGGAATACCACATCACCGACGCGCAGGACGTGGACATAGCCACCTTGGGTGAAACCGCGCTGGGCGACATGAAGATCACCGTGATCGATCCTGTCACCGATTATGCCGCGCTGATGGAGACGCTGTTCGACTTCACCGCCATCAAGGTGATGATCGCGAAAGGCTTCCGCATCAGTTTCGACGCGATGAACGCGATCACCGGGCCCTATGCGCGCGAGATCATCGAGAACCGCCTTGGCGCGGCAAAGGGTTCCGTGGTCCACGGCACGCCCTTGCCCGACTTCGGCGGGATGCACCCCGATCCGAACCCCACCTGGGCGCATGAGTTGATGGACACGATGAACGGTGCCGACGCGCCCGACTTTGGCGCCGCCAGCGACGGCGACGGCGACCGCAACATGATCGTCGGCCCGCAGGTTTATGTCAGCCCCTCGGACAGCCTTGCTGTGTTGGCGGCCAATGCACATCTTGCCCCCGGCTACACCGCCGGTCTGGCCGGTGTGGCGCGGTCGATGCCGACCTCTGCCGCCGCCGACCGTGTCGCGGAAAAGCTGGGGATGCCGTGCTATGAAACCCCGACGGGTTGGAAATTCTTCGGCAACCTGATGGACGACGGCCGCGTGACCCTGTGCGGAGAGGAATCCTTCGGCACCGGGTCGGATCACGTCCGCGAAAAGGACGGTGTCTGGGCCGTGCTGATGTGGCTGAACATCCTGGCCGCGCGCGGCATGTCGGTGGCAGCGATCATGCACGATCACTGGCAGACCTACGGGCGCAACTACTATTCTCGCCACGATTACGAGGCGATCGAGACGGAGGTCGCCAACGCGCTGGTCGCCGACCTGCGCGGCAAGCTGGCCGATCTGCCGGGGCAAAAGGTGCAGGGGCGCACGGTCGCCACCGCCGACGACTACACCTACCACGATCCGGTCGATCAGTCGGTGTCCGAACATCAGGGCATCCGCGTGATCTTTGACGACGGCGCGCGTTTCGTGATCCGCCTGTCGGGCACCGGAACGTCAGGGGCGACCCTGCGCCTCTACCTCGAAGCGCTGGAGCTTGACCCCGCCAATTTCGACCGCGATCCGCAGGACGCGCTGGCGGGCATCGTCGCGGCGGCAGAGGAGATCGCGGGCATCACGGCCCGCACTGGCCGCAGCGGCCCGGACGTTACAACCTGACGCTTGCCAATCGCCCTGCGCCGGACGCAGGATGCCGCGAGGCAGCGGAGGGGCTATGACGCGGACTTATCTGAAACAGGCCACGCGCAGGCCGCAAAACGATGCCTCTGACGTGCGTCACATCGTGCAGGACATGCTGACCCGGATCGAGGCGGGCGGCGATGCGGTGGCGCTGGACTATGCCCGCCAGTTCGACCGCTATGATGGCCCCATCGTCCTGACCACCGATCAGATCGCCGCCGCCTGCGCCCGCGTGCCCGAAGCGGTCAAGGCCGACATCCATTTTGCCCACGCCAATATTGCCCGCTTTGCGCAGGCACAGCGGGCAACGGTGCAGGACCTGACGATCGAAGTGGTGCCGGGCCTGACTGCCGGACAACGCAACCTGCCTTTGGGCAGTGCCGGCTGCTACGTTCCCGGCGGGCGTTACAGCCATATTGCCAGCGCGATCATGACCGTGACCACCGCAAAGGTCGCGGGCGTGGGTCACATCACCGCCTGTTCGCCACCGCGCGGCGATGACGGGATCGACGACGCGCTGATCTTTGCCGCTGACCTGTGCGGTGCCGATACCATCGTGGCGATGGGCGGGGTGCAGGCGATCGCGGCGATGACCTTCGGGTTGCTGGGCCTGCCGCCCGCCGACATCCTCGTCGGGCCCGGCAACCAGTTCGTGGCCGAGGCCAAGCGTCTGCTGTTCGGGCGTGTCGGCATCGACATGGTCGCCGGTCCGACCGACAGCCTGATCGTCGCGGACCGCACGGCCGAGGCCGCCATCGTCGCTGCCGACCTCGTGGGGCAGGCGGAACATGGCTACAACTCTCCCGTCTGGCTGATCACCGACGACGAAACCCTTGCGCGCGATGTCATGGCGCGCGTGCCTGCCCTGATCGCTACCCTGCCAGAGGTCAATCGCCTGAACGCCGAAGCCGCCTGGCGCGACTGCGCGGAGGTGATCCTGTGCGACAGCCGCGAGAACATGGCCGCGACGTCCGACGCCTATGCCCCCGAACACCTGCACGTGCAGGCCGCCGACCTGCCGTGGTGGCTGGACCGCCTGCGCAACTACGGCAGCCTGTTCCTGGGCGAAGAGACGACCGTGGCCTTCGGCGACAAGGCCAGCGGCACCAATCACGTCCTGCCCACCTCGGGGGCCGCGAAATATACCGGCGGACTGTCCGTGCACAAGTTCATGAAGATCGTCACATGGCAGCAGGCCACCCGCACCGGGTCGCGCCCGGTGGCCGAAGCCACGGCGCGCATCTCTCGGCTGGAGGGGATGGAAGGCCATGCCCGCACCGCCGACGTGCGCCTTGCCAAGTATTTTCCCGACTTCGACCCCGCCACCACCCAGATCACGAAAGAGATCCTGTGAACATTTCCGAAAAACTGGTCGCGGATTTCGCGGCGAACGACGTGGGGTTCATCACGACCGTCCCCTGCAAGCAACTTGCCGGCGTCATCGACGCGGTCGACGCCCATCCCGCGATCCGGCACGTCCCTGCCAACAAGGAAGACGAGGGCATGGGCCTGTGCGCCGGGGCCTTCATGGGCGGGGTGCGCAGCGCGATCATCATGCAGAACACCGCGATCGGCGTGACGATCAACACGCTAGTCACGCTGATCCAGTATTACCGGATGCCGCTGCCGATGCTGATTTCGTACCGGGGCGAATTGCGCGAGCCCGTCGCCTGCCAAGCGGAAATGGCGGTGCATACCAAGGCGCTGCTGGCGCAGCTGAACATCCCGACCTATCATTTCCACAGGACCGGCGATGCCGACGAATTCGACGCGATCCTGAAATACACCTTCATGTGCAACAAGCCGGTCGCAATCCTGACCGATGCGTCCTTCTGGGGAGGATACGGCGAATGATCCGCTCCGAAATCTTGAAGGATATCGCCCCGATCCTGAATGGCCGGCTTGTCGTCTGCAACATCGGCATTCCCTCGCAGGAACTGCACGCGATCCACGATCAGGCCAGCAACTTCTACATGCTCGGCACGATGGGGCTGGCCTCAAGCATCGGTCTGGGCCTCGCGCTTGCCCAGCCCAAGACCGTGATCGCCATCGACGGCGACGGATCGGTGCTGACGAACCTCGGGACCCTGCCGACCATCGCGAACAACGTCGCCGACAACTTCATCCTGCTGATCGTGGACAACGGCAGCTACGGATCGACCGGCGACCAGCCGACCTATGCCGGGATGAAGACAAGGCTGGAGGACGTGGCCGTGGCCTGCGGTTGCGACAACGTGATCTCCTGCAAAGCCGAGGAGACGGCCACGACCCTGCAAGCCGCCATCGATAGCGGCAGGCAGACCGTCATCGTGTGCAAATGCGACAGCGGCAACGCCAAAATGCCGGTCATCACGATGGACCCGGTCACGATCCGCGACCGATTCATGGGGGCGGTGCGGGCCTAGCCCACGAACTTCTTGTAGGCCCCTTCGTCGAGGAATTCGTCCAGATCGTCCATGTCCTCGGGTGCGATGGCGAACAGCCAGCCGTCGCCAATGGGATCGTCGCTGAGCAGGCCGGGGTTGGTGACCAGCGCCGTGTTCACGTCGACGATCTCGCCCGCGATGGGGGCAAGGATGTCAGAGGACGTCTTCTCGCTTTCGATCACGGCGCAATCGTCGTCGCGGGCGACGGCGTCGCCTTCCTCCGGCAGTTCGACAAAGGAAATCTCGCCCAGCTCGGTCGCGGCGAAATCGGTGATGCCGACCACGACAATGTCATCCTCGATGCGCAGCCAAAGATGTTCTTCGGTGAATTTCATGGGGCTGCCCTTCATCATCTGATCCGCGTCAATTCTAGAATAGGTGTGACGCGCAGGTGTTCAAGCGGCCTTGCGTCAGGTTTTCTGCCGCGCAAGGATGCCGTGATCCAAGGAGGCTTTCATGACCCACATCTACATTACCGGTGCTGCCCGCACACCGCTTGGCGCATTCCAGGGTGCGTTCTCAGGTGTCACGGCACCGCAGCTCGGCAGCGTGGCGATCCGCGCCGCGCTGGACCGCGCCGGGCTGGACGCAGCCCAGGTGGGCGAGGTCCTGATGGGCAATGTGCTGCCCGCAGGGCTGGGCCAAGCCCCGGCACGCCAGGCCTCGTTGGGGGCCGGGATCGGGATGGAGGTGCCATGCACGACGGTCAGCAAGGTCTGCGGGTCGGGTATGAAGGCTGTCACGCAGGGCATGGACGCAATCCTGGCCGGTAACGTGGCGACCGTGGTGGCCGGTGGCATGGAGAGCATGACCAACGCGCCTTATCTCTTGCCCAAGGCCCGCGGCGGGGCGCGGATCGGCCATGACGTGATGCTGGATCACATGATGCTGGACGGGCTGGAGGACGCCTATGCCCGCACCAACACCGGCGCGCGCCGGTCGATGGGCACCTTCGGCGAGGACTGCGCCGCGCACTACGGGTTCGACCGGGCGGCGCAAGACGCCTTTGCCATCGAAAGCGTGCGCCGGGCGAAGCAGGCTGCGGATGACGGGCTGTTCGACTGGGAAATCGCGCCGGTCATGGCGGGACGCAAGGGCGACGTGGAGGTGCGGCGCGACGAGGGCCCCGACCGGATCGACCCCGCCAAGATCCCGAACCTGCGTGCGGCCTTTGCCGAAGGCGGCACGATCACCGCAGCCTCGGCGTCCTCGATCAACGACGGCGCGGCGGCGCTGGTGCTGATGTCGGGCGATGCGATGCGCGACGCGGGTGCCGCGCCGTTGGCCCGCATCGTCGGCCATGCGGCCTATGCGGGCGAACCGGGATGGTTCACCACCGCGCCGATCTTTGCCAAGCGCAGGCTCGCGGAGCGGATCGGATGGGATCTGAGCCAGGTCGATCTGTTCGAGATCAACGAGGCCTTTGCCGTCGTGCCGATGGCCGCGATGGCGGACTGCGGAATCGACCATGATCGCGTGAACATCCACGGCGGCGCGGTGGCGCTGGGCCATCCCATCGGTGCGTCGGGCGCGCGGATCGTTGTCACGCTGCTGGGGGCGATGCGGGCGCGCGGTGCGCGGCGCGGCATCGCCAGCATCTGCATCGGCGGGGGCGAGGCGCTCGCCCTCGCGCTAGAGGTCTAGAGGATCGCGAGCCGGATCGCGAAGGCCACGACCGTCAGCGCCGCGACACTGGCGATCCAGATAGCCACGAACCACGCGATCCGCGTCCAGGGTGAATTGCTGGCCATCAGTGGTATCCGGCGTCCGGGTCCATCTTGCCCCGGAATACCCAATAGGCATAGGCTGTGTAGCCCAGGATCAGCGGAATGAGGACGACCGTGCCGACCAGCGTGAACTTCAGGCTGGAATCGGGGGCCGCCGCGTCCCAGATCGTCAGGCTGGGCGGGACGATGTAGGGATAGAAGCTGATCCCGATCCCGATGAAGCTGATGACGAACAGCGCCTGCGCCGCAAGGAACGGCGTCACGTCACGCCCGCCGGACAGGCCGGTGAACAGCTTGTAGATCGCAAAGACCAGCAACGCCGGGATCGGCAGCGTATAAAGGAACCCCGGCATGGCGAACCACCGTTCGAAATACACGAAGTTCTGAAAAGGCGTCCAGACGCTGACGGCCGCAATGAATCCCAGCGTCGCGATCGCCAGCGGACGCGCGTAGTCGCGCATCTGGTGATGCACCGGCCCCTCGGTCTTCATCACGATCCAGGTCGCGCCCAGCAGCGCATAACCCACGACGACGGCCACGCCCGTCAGAATCGAGAACGGCGTCAGCCAGTCCCACCAGCCGCCGGAATAATGGCGGTCGGTGATCTCGATCCCCTGCACCAGCGCGCCGAGGGCGATGCCCTGACTCAGCGCTGCGACGGTCGATCCACCAAAGAAGGCCATGTCCCAGACCCATTTCCACCGCTCGGTTCGCCAGCGGTATTCGAAGGCAACCCCCCGGAACACCAGCGCCAGCAGCATCAGGATGATCGGCATGTAGAGCGCCGACAGGGCGGTGGCATAGGCGAGCGGAAAGACCGCGAACAGCCCGCCACCGCCCAACACCAGCCATGTCTCGTTCCCGTCCCAGATCGGCGCGACCGTGTTCATCATCGTGTCGCGGTCGCGCTTGTTGTGTGCGAAGGGGAACAGGATGCCGACGCCAAGGTCGAAGCCGTCCAGCACGACATAGGTCAGCACGGCAAAGGCGATCAGCCCGGCCCAGATGAATGCGAGATCGAATTCCATCGTCGTCGTTCCTTATTCGGCCGGTGTCGGCGAGCGGTTCGCCGGCTGCTGCGCGGGGGTGATGCCCGCCGTGCGGATCGGTCCGTCGTTCAGCCCCAGCTTGGGCGTGCCAGGAGTCTTGCCCATCATCCGCATGATGTAGAACGTGCCCGCGCCGAAGACGAAGAAGTAGACCACGATGAAGGCGATCAGCGACGCGGCGACGGCAGGGGCGGCGACGGGGCCAAGGCTTTCGGACGTGCGCAGCAGGCCGTAGACCGTGTAGGGCTGACGGCCCACCTCGGTCGTGATCCACCCGGCCAGCACTGCGACAAAGCCCATCGGCCCCATCGCGACAGACGCGCGGTGCAGCCACCGCGTCTCGAAAAGCTGGCCGCGCCAGCGCTGGATGCCGCCCCACAGGCCGATGCCCAGCATGGCAAAGCCGATGCCGACCATGATGCGGAAGCTGAAGAAGACGATCGCGACGGGAGGCTCCTCGTCGTCGGGGATCGTGTCGAGGCCGTCCAGGGGCGCGTTCAACTCGTGCTTGAGGATCAGCGACGACAGCTTGGGGATCTCGACCGCGTAATCTACTCGCTTTTCTGCCTGGTTGGGGATGCCGAACAGGATCAGCGGGGCACCCTCCGGGTGGCTGTCGAAATGGCCTTCCATCGCCATGATCTTGGCCGGCTGATGTTCCAGCGTGTTGATCCCGTGAAAGTCGCCGGCCACGATCTGCAACGGCGTCACGATCAAAGCCATCCACATCGCCATCGAGAACATCTTGCGCGTGGCGGCGTTGGCGTGGTCGCGCAGCAGGTGCCAACCCGCAACGCCCGCGACCACGAAGGCGGTCGTCAGGTAGGCCGCCAGCACCATGTGGACAAGCCGGTAGGGGAAGGACGGGTTGAAGATGATCGCCCACCAGTCCTCTGGCACGAACTGGCCCACCTCGTTCATCGAGAAGCCTGCGGGCGTCTGCATCCAGCTGTTGACCGACAGGATCCAGGTGGCCGACATCAGCGTGCCGCCCGCAACCATTGCCGTGGCGAACATGTGCAGCCCGTGACCCACCTTTTCCCGCCCGAACAGCATGATGCCCAGAAATCCGGCCTCGAGGAAGAAGGCGCTCAGCACCTCGTAGGCCATGAGTGGACCCAGCACCGGACCCGTCTTGTCGGCGTATTCCGACCAGTTGGTGCCGAACTGGTAGGACATCACGATGCCCGACACGACACCCATGCCAAAGGCCACGGCAAAGATCTTCTTCCAGTAGTCGAAGACGATCCGATAGACCTCATTCCCGGTCCACAGCCACGCCGCGTTCAGGACCGCCAGGAAACTGGCGAGGCCGATGGAGAACGCGGGAAAGATGATGTGGAACGAGACGGTGAACGCGAACTGGAACCGCGCCAGGATCTCGGCTTCAAAGCTGCTGAGCATGGGTCTTGTCCTTGGCTGTCACCCTTTTATGGGGGCTTGGTGCCGTCGTGTCACGGTCTGCGGTCCCGTTCCATGAGGCAAACCGGCGCAGACGGGCGTGGCGGCCATCCGGCATGATCCCCGCTGCCACTGAGGCAAATTGGCCAAACACGCAGGTCACTCAAGTTTGTCGGTGACATTCATGCGACCATCTGCATGATGCGTCGCACACTGGCGCAGCTTGCGCGCCCGCGACGCATTGTCTGGGGAGGACATGATGAACACGAACCGCAGAACCCTGCTGGGGGCCGCTGGCGCGGCGATGATGCTGGCGATGACCGCAACCGGCGCGCTGGCGCAGGACGTCACACTGAAGATGCATCAGATGCTGCCGGCGCAGGCCGTCATTCCGGCGCAGCTTCTGGACGTCTGGGCCGACAAGGTCGAGGCCGACAGTGCAGGCCGCATCAAGATCGACCGTTTCCCGTCGATGCAACTGGGTGGCACGCCGCCGGAACTGGTCGATCAGGTGCAGGACGGCGTCGCCGACATCATCTGGACCGTCGTGGGATACACACCCGGCCGTTTCCCCAGCACCGAAGTCTTCGAACTGCCGTTCTTCGTCGATGACCCGAAGGCCGCCAGCTACGCCTATTGGAAGATGTACGAAGAGACGATGGCCGCAAGCGATTTCCCGGACATGAAGATGCTGGCGACCTTCGTGCATGGCCCCGGCCTGTTCCACACCAAGGACCCGGTCGAAACGCCCGCCGATCTGCAAGGCATGAAGATCCGCGGCGGTTCGCGTCTCGTGAACCAGATGCTGGAACTGGCCGGTGCGTCGCCCGTCGGGATGCCCGTTCCCGCAGTGTCGGAATCGCTGTCCAAGGGGGTCATCGACGGCACGACCCTGCCTTGGGAAGTCACCTCGGCTGTGAAATCCTCGGAACTCGTGCACAACCACACCAGCTTCGAAGGGCCGGGCCTCTATACCCTGACCTTCATCGTTGCGATGAATCAGGGTGCCTATGACGGGCTGCCTGACGACCTGAAGGCGATCATCGACGAAAATTCCGGCTTGAACTTCTCGCTTCAGGGGGCGGATGTCATGCTGGCCGGCGACGCTGCCGGCCTGACCATCGCCGAGGATCTGGGCAATACCATGATCGTCATCGACAAGGCCACGGCCGAGGCGGAGTGGATGCCGCTGGTGCAGCCCGTCTATGACAGCTGGGTCGCGGAAATGTCGGAAAAGGGCATCGACGGTCAGGCCCTGATAGACCGCGCCCGCACCTTGATGGACGAATACAAGGCCAGCAACTAAGACACTCGCACGGGCCGCGTGCCGGGGGCGTCCGTCGGATACGGACGCCCTCTTCGCATCACTTGCAACCCTCACCGGACCTTGCCGATGTATGCTTTTTTCCTGCGCCTTTCGAAACTGATGGCCTGGCTGGGCGGCGGGATGCTGACTGCCCTGATCCTGCTGATCTGCGCCTCCGTTCTGGGTCGCGAACTGAACAGCCTGCTGCATGGTGACATGGTGCAAGGCATCGTTCCCGGTCTGGCGGACTGGCTGTTGGCCGCAGGCGTCGGTCCGGTGAACGGCGATTTCGAGCTGGTAGAGGCCGGGATCGCCTTTTCGATCTTCGCCTTCCTGCCGCTGTGCCAGTTGACCGGCGGCCACGCGAGCGTGGACGTCTTCACGACTTATCTGCCCGACAGGGCGAACCATGGTCTGCGGCTTGCGACGGATATCGTCTTTGCCGCCGTCATGGTGCTGATTGCCTGGCAGCTGTGGCTTGGTCTTCTGTCCAAGCGGGAGTCGGGGCAGATCACCTTCCTGCTCGAAATGCCGGTCTGGTGGGCCTACGCGTTGTCGATGACCGGGGCCGTCACCGCTGCCGCGGTGGCCTGCTACATCGCCGTGGTACGGCTGCGTGAAACGGCGACGGGTGCCGTGATCCTGCCCGCCGATCTGGGGGCAGACCATTGAGTGACCTGACCATCGGGATCATCTCGTTCCCGGCCTTGCTCGCGCTGATCTTCCTGCGGGTGCCGATTGGCCTCGCGATGTTCCTGGCGGGGCTGTTCGGGTTGATCCTCGTCACCGGCGACACGACCATCGCCTTCGCCCGCCTGAAAAGCGAGACGTTCACGACCTTCTCCAGCTATTCCCTCTCGATCATTCCGATGTTCCTGCTGATGGGTCATTTCGCGACACTCGGCGGCATGAGCCAGGCGCTGTTCAAGGCTGCCGAAGGCTTCCTTGGCCATCGCAAGGGTGGTGTCGCGATGGCCGCCATCGGGGCCTGCGCCGGGTTTGGCGCGATCTGCGGATCGTCCCTGGCGACCGCGGCCACCATGTCCCGCGTCGCCTTGCCGGAACTCCGCCGCTACGGCTATGCGGGCGGGTTTTCCACCGCGACACTGGCGGCGGGCGGCACGCTCGGCATCCTGATCCCGCCCTCCATCGTGCTGGTGATCTATGCGATCCTGACCGAACAGAACATCGCCAAGCTGTTCCTCGCGGCCTTCATCCCCGGCGTGCTGGCGGCGATCGGTTATGTGATCGTGATCTCGATCTACGTGCGCCTGTATCCCGAAAGCGCCGGCACCCGCCCGCGCGTCGGCTGGGCCGACCGGATGCGCGGCATCCTCGCCGTCTGGCCGGTGCTGGTCGTCTTCGCGCTGGTCGTCGGTGGCATCTACGCGGGCTGGTTCACCCCGACCGAAGGGGCCGCCGTCGGGGCCCTTGGCACCGGCATCATCGCCTTCGCCAACCGCGGGCTGACCTTTGCCACGCTGGGCGAATCCTTCATGGTCACGGCCCGGTCCACCGCGATGATCTTCTTCATCGTGCTGGGGGCTGCGTTCTACAACGGATTTCTCGCGCTGACGCAGGTGCCGCAGGAAATTGCCCTCTGGGTCGTGAACCAAGGGCTGTCGCCGCTGCTGGTCCTGACCGTGATCCTGATCTTCTACCTGATCCTCGGCTGCCTGATGGACAGCCTGTCGATGATCCTGCTGACGATTCCGATCTTCTGGCCGGTCATGCAGGGCCTTGATTTCGGCTTCGTGAGCCTTGTCGATTTCCAGTCCGTCAAGCTGGCCGAGCTGGTGCAATCGGGTGCCACGATCGCCCCCGACCTGCTGGCGCAGGCCCAGGTGGCGCTGGCGCAGGGAATGGAACTGACACGCGACCAGATGGCCGAACTTGGTCTGCGCGGCGCGACCGAAGGTGCCTTGGCGCGCATCAACACCGAACAGGTCGCGATCTGGTTCGGCATCCTCGTGCTGATCGTGGTCGAGGTCGGGTTGATCACCCCGCCCGTCGGCATGAATCTGTTCATCATCAACGCGATGGACCGCAAGACTCCGATGGTCGAAACCTACCGCGCGGTGATGTTCTTCGTGGCCTCCGATATCGTCCGGGTCGTATTGCTGGTCGCGTTCCCGGTCATCACCCTGGCGTTCATTCCGTGGTAGGCAAGGGCGGGACCGGGCCGTAGGTCCGATCCGCGCCTTTTACCCGTGCGCCGGGGGCGGGATAGCTGACGGGGCCGTTCACGGTTTCGACCGTGATCCGCCGCAGGTGCGGATGCGCCGACAGCCCGCCCATGTCGTTGACGCGGGCAAAGGCGATGTCGGCCAAGGCCAGCGCGGCCTCCGCGTCGTCCGCGCTGCGCCCGGCAAAGGCGGCAGCGACCAGCGCATCGCAGCGGTCGCGGTGCCTCACCCTTGCCACGTTGTTCGATAGCTCCGGGTCTTTGGCCAATGTGGCATCCGCCAGAAAATCACGCGCCAACGCCGCCCATTCCCTTTCGGACTGGATCGAGATCAGGATTTGCACGTCGTCCTTGGTCGTGAAGACGCCGTAGGGCGCGATCGACGGATGGGCGAGGCCGACACGCCTTGGCGACTTGCCGCCCTCATGGTTCAGCAACGGCACGGTCAGCCAATCGGCCATGACGTCGAACATCGACACCCCGATCAGCGCGCCGCGGCCGGTGATGCCGCGCGCGATCAACGCCTCCAGGATAGCCGCGTGGGCCGTCGCCCCCGTCGCGATATCGACGACCGACACGCCCACCCGCGACGGCTCCGACGGGCCGCCGGTGATCGAACACAGCCCCGATTCCGCCTGGATCAGCAGGTCATAGGCCTTGCGATCCGCCATCGGGCCGTCCGTCCCATAGCCGCTGATGATGCAGGCGATCAGGCGCGGGTAATCCCGCGCCAGCACCTCGTCCGTGAAGCCCAGCCGCCCCAGCGCGCCGGGGCGAAAGTTGCAGACCAGAACGTCAGCCGTGGCGAGTGCCTCCCGCAGCCGCGTCATGCCGTCGTCGGTCGCAAGGTCCGCCAGAACAGACGTCTTGCCCCGATTCAGCCAGACGAAATAACTGCTTTGCCCGGCCGCGACATCGTCATAGCCCCGCGCGAAATCGCCACCGGGACGTTCGAATTTCAGCACCGTCGCACCTGCATCCGCCAGCCGCGCGGTTGCAAAGGGCGCCGCAACCGCCTGTTCCAGCGCCACGACCGTCAGCCCTTTTAATGGTAACATCAGACCGTTCCCAATCTAATACGACCGGGGCAGGCCAAGCACATGCTCGGCCACGTAGGACAGGATCAGGTTCGTGCTGATCGGGGCAACCTGATACAACCGCGTTTCCCGGAACTTGCGTTCCACATCGTATTCGTTGGCAAAGCCAAACCCGCCGTGGAACTGGATGCAGGCGTTCGCCGCCTCCCAACTTGCCTTGGCGGCCAGCAGTTTCGCCATATTCGCCTGCGTGCCACAGGGTTCACCCGCGTCATACAGCCGGCACGCCTCGTAGCGCATCAGGTTCGCGGCCTCGACCTCGATAAAGGCCTCGGCGATGGGGAACTGCACTCCCTGGTTTTGTCCGATGGGCCGGCCAAAGACCTCGCGCCCCTTGACGTAATCCACGACCTTGTCGGTGAACCAGTAGCCGTCGCCGATGCACTCCGCCGCGATCAGCGCGCGTTCGGCGTTTAGCCCGGTCAGGATATAGCGGAACCCCATGCCTTCCTCGCCGATCAGGTTCTCGGCGGGAATTTCGAGGTTGTCGAAGAACAGTTCATTCGTCTCGTGGTTCACCATGTTCGGGATCGGCTTGACAGTCATGCCGTTCGCCATCGCGTCCTTGATGTCGACGATGAAGATCGACAGCCCGTCGGCCTTTTTCTTGACGTCCTTCAGCGGCGTCGTGCGGGCCAGCAGGATCATCAGGTCCGAATGCTGGACGCGGCTGATCCAGACCTTTTGTCCGTTGATGACATAGCGGTCGCCGCGCCTGACGGCCGTGGTCTTCAACTGCGTGGTGTCGGTGCCGGTCGTGGGTTCGGTCACGCCCATCGACTGCAACCGCAACGCACCGCTCGCGATCTGCGGCAAATAGCGCTGGCGCTGTTCTTCCGACCCGTGCCGCACCAGGGTGTTCATGTTGTACATCTGCCCGTGGCACGCGCCGGAGTTGCCGCCTGCGCGGTTTATTTCCTCCATGATGACAGAGGCTTCGATCAGGCCCAGGCCTGATCCGCCGTAGCTTTCCGGGATCAGGGCCGCCATCCAGCCCGCCTTGGTCAACGCATCGACAAAAGTGGCGGGATAGCCGCGCGCGGCATCGACTTCGCGATGGTAAGCCGCCGGAAATTCCGCGCAAAGCGCACGGATCGCAGCGCGAATGTCCTGAAAATCGTCCTTGGGGTGGGTCACTCGCAGGTCCTTCACCATGGCTGTATCGTTCTGTCCGCAGCCTGACCATGCTTGCCCGCCGATGTCAAAAATCGCCAGGCAGTACCGTGGCGATAAAAACTGTCCGTGGTTCAGGCCGAATTAAGGAATGTCTGTGCATGGTCCGTGAAGTCACACACGAAGCACTTCATTAAAGGAGAGTGCGCGCATGAAACGATACACCCTCTCCCTGTCGCTGATTCTCCTTGCGGCGACGTCGCCGGGCTGGGCGGCTGACGATGCCTACAAGGCATTTGTGACCGAGAAGGTGGCCGTCTGGATGGCAAAGCCACTCCCGCAGGCGGCGCTCGCCGCCGGGAACGAGGCACACGCCGCGCTGACCGAGGAGGATGTAAGCGGCCTGGACGCCCAGTGGCGCGACCAGATCGCGGCGTCTGACGGCGCTTTGATCACGCAGGTGCTGTCCGGCACGACCTCCGACTATCTGCGCCAGATCGTGGATGAATCGAACGGCGTCATCGCCGAAATCATCCTGATGGACAAACGCGGTCTGAATGCCGCGGTCAGCGTCGTCACTTCGGATTACTGGCAGGGCGACGAGGACAAGTTTCAGAAGACCTTTGGCCAGGGTGTCGGCGCCATCCACGTCAGTGCCGTCGAACTGGACGAATCCTCCGGCATCTACGTCGTGCAGGTTTCCGTGCCGGTCGTCAGCGCGCTGGGTGAACTGGTCGGTGCGGCCACTTTCAGTCTCGACGCAGAACGCCTCTGACCTCAGCGAAGTCCCGAAACCAATCACATTTTCGAAAGAGACCCGGCCATGATTTCCGGCATTGTCAACAGTACCTCGCTGACCATCAAGGTCCTGCTCATTTCTGCCCTGTCCATCTTCGCGGTCTGTGGAACGCTCGCGTTCCTCTACGCATCGGGCAGCAGGGACACGACCCGGGACCTCGTGCTACAACGCGGTGTCAGCGAGGCGAAACTCGTCGCCAATACGCTTTACGGTGCAACGCGTTTCAGTGATGTGGACAGCGCAAAGGCACTTTTGCAGAATCTGCTTGAGGCATCCGACGGCATCGCGCTTGCGGCGCTCGTCATGACAGTTGACGGAACTGTCCTGGCGGCCACCGACGCGACGCCCGACCTCATCACGGACCTTACGGAAAGTGCGACCTCGAACCTGGCAACCGGTCTGACGCAGATCGTTGTCGACGGCGATATCATCGCCGCACCGATCCGGAAATCCGTTCTGTCGGGTGAAGATGCAGGTCAAGCCGTCGGAATTATGATCTTTTCATGGAGCCCGGCGATCGCCGTGGCGCAGCATACCGCATCGGAAAGGCGAGCCATCCTGACCTCTATCGGGGTCGCGGTCCTCGCTCTGGGGCTGACGATCATGCTGGCCAGGATTCTCTTGATCCGCCCGCTCAATATTCAGCAGCAAAGTATCCACCGGATCAGCCAAGGCGAACTCGACGTGCCGTCGGGTGCACTGGACCGCCGTGACGAAATCGGCGCGATCGCGCAATCGGTCGAGGATCTGCGCGCCACGTTGACGGCCGCCGCCGCGGGCCAAAAGGAAATCGCCTACAAGGGAACAGCTTTCAATGCCGCGTCATCCGCGATGATGATGACGGATAACGCATTCAGGATACTCTACGCGAACCCGGCCATGATCGCGCTGTTGACACAGTTTCAGACCTATATTCCGCAGTTGTCGAAAGGCGTGACGGTCGACGGAGTCACGCAGTTGACAATGGATGATTTCCACCCCAACGCCCCCCACGTCCGTGAACGTCTGAAGCACATCGGCAATGACACCTTGCAGATAATGATTTCCTTCGGCGACAACCGTGTGTCCTTGGCGATTTCCCGGATCACTGATCGCGAAGGTCAACCGATCGGTTTGATCATGGAATGGTCCGACGTGACGGAACAATGGCTCAACAGCGCAATCCTGCGGGGTCTGGACAGTCAGCAGTTACGACTGGACCTCGATGCGGCTGGGCGGGTTCTGCGTGCGAACCGCAACCTGTGCACAGCGATCGGCCGCGATATGGATCAATTGATCGGTCAATCGTTCAGCAGCCTGATCGGCACGCAGGAGGCCGGTGCCCAGACGGCCGCCGAGATCATCACTATGGCGACCGACAGGGACATGTTTGCGGGGCAAATCGTACTCACGACAGCCGCAAACGCCAAAATCATCGTTGACGGCAACCTCAGCTGCGTGCGCGACAGCTCCAAGACGCCCATAAGGTTCATTCTTCTGGCTCGTGACATCACCCAAACCGAAACGGCTCTGAAAGATGCGGTCCGGACCCGCCAAGCGGCACAGCATGAGCAATCCCTCGTCGTCGACGCCCTGCGGATCGGATTGCGCCAGATGAGCGAGGGAAACCTTTCGGCCGTGATCGAGACACCATTCCCCGGCAGTTACGAAGACCTGCGGGCGGATTACAACGGTGCCGTGACGACGCTGGCCGATGCCATCCGCGGTGTCGTCGAAAACGCGGACAACATCTCGAACGAAGCGCGCGACATCTCGGGCAACACCGATGGCCTGTCGCGCCGCACCGAAGCGACCGCTGCGACGCTGGAACAGACCGCCGCGGCGCTCAACGATTTGACGACGTCGATCCGAGTGACGGCGCAGGGTGCAAAGGATGCTGACATTGCCGTGCGGGATGCCCGCAAGAACGCAGAGCAAAGCGGGCAGGTCGTGCTGGAAACCGTGTCCGCTATGGATCAGATCGCTCATAGTTCGGGGCGGATCACGTCGATCATCAAGGTCATCGACGACATTGCCTTCCAGACCAACCTTCTGGCCCTGAATGCCGGGGTGGAAGCTGCGCGCGCCGGTGATGCGGGCCGGGGCTTCGCTGTCGTCGCTTCCGAAGTGCGTGCCTTGGCGCAACGATCGTCCGACGCCGCTCGCGAAATCAACGACCTCATCGACAAGAGCGGCAGCCAGGTTAAGCACGGCGTCGATCTGGTCGGCCGGACCGGCAGCGCCTTGCAAGAGATCGTGGACTCCGTGTCGCGCATCTCGGGTCTCGTCTCGACAATCGCGGAATCGTCCCTGCTGCAATCGACCAGCCTCAACGATATCAACGCCTCTCTCAACCAGCTGGACCAGTCCACGCAACAGAATGCCGCGCGACTGGAAGAAACCACAGCAGCGAGTGAAAGCCTGCGCAAGGATGCCGTCGCCCTGGTCGAAACGGTTTCCTACTTCAAGCTGGCAGGCAGCCACGACGGAGGCGATGCCGTCGTGCCGTTCCGCGCCCGACCCCGTCCGCCGCGGGCACCGGCCGAACTAACACGCGCTGCGCTTCGGCCAGAAGCAGCGGCGGCCGGCGGGTGGGAGGATTTCTGACCGCGCACGTCGATCGTTCATGAAATCAATGGCAGATTGATCAGCTGATGCTCCATCCTCCAGAACCTTCGACCCGAGAGCGCGTGGTGCATGTCATTCAGGGATCGCACATGATTTCGGAAGATCCGCAGACCGTTCTGACCACCATTCTTGGGTCATGCGTAGCGGCGTGCCTGTGGGACCCCGTTACCGGGATCGGTGGGATGAATCACTTCCTTCTGGCTACCGGACCTGAAAACGGCACGGCCGGCTATCGTTATGGATCACACGCGATGGAACTTCTGATCAACGATCTGCTGAAACGGGGCGCCGTCCGAAGCCGTCTGCGCGCCAAACTCTTCGGCGGTGCCATGATGCAGGACAATTTCGGCAGGATCGGACGGGAGAATGCTGAATTTGCCCTAAAATTCGTCCGCGATGAGGGGTTCGCCCTTGTGTCGCAAAGTCTTCTCGGGACGCAGGCCCGCCGGATCCGCTTCATGCCGACGACCGGGAATGCGCAGCAACGCCTCGTCTCTGAAACCGATGTCCCGCCAATGAAAAGGCAGGTGGATCCAGCCACCGACGATATCACCTTCTTCTGAATGGATGCAGCCATGATCGACGTCATCACCTTGCCAGACAAACTCGACTCCGGTGCGGCCGCCGGATTGCTGTCGACAATCAAGGCCGCGCGCGGCGCACCCCTGACGCTGGACGCTTCGGAATCGAAATCCATCGGTGCAATCTGCGCCCAAATCATCGTCGCGGCCCGGTCAGCCTGGGCCACTGATGGCCATGCCTTCGTACTGACGAGATGGGCCAGCATCGCCGACGATCTCAGACTCCTAGGTCTGCATGACCAGTTTGACGAAGCGAACATTTCATCATGACCTTGAAAATCCTTGCCATCGACGACTCCCGGACCATCCGCGAGATGCTGCGCATGGCGTTGGCGAATGCCGGCTTCGACGTCCATCTGGCGAATGACGGCCAGGAAGGACTCGAGGCGCTGGCCACCATCGCACCTGATGTCGTGATCACGGACATCAACATGCCGCGGCTCGACGGGTTCGGCGTAATCGAGGCGATCCGCGGGGGAACGGTGCTGAACACGTTGCCGATCCTGGTTCTGACCACCGAAAGCGCGCAGGACCTGAAGGATCGTGCGCGCAATGCCGGCGCGACCGGATGGATCGTGAAACCGTTCGACGACGCCAAGCTGATCAGCGCGATCCGTCGCATCGCTGCCGTCTGAGGGTCTCATGAGCACACTGAACGACAT
>NZ_JBMERN010000019.1:0-65529 GCF_049310965.1 Loktanella sp. DJP18
CTAACATTAACCACGTGTTGACGCCAAACGTTGCCACGGCGCTGGCTCAGGCCGCAACGCCACACGTGGCAGTCCCGCGGTAACGACATCTTCCCCTAGATGCACAGACCCTTGACGCGGCGGCGGGATGTCACCTCGGAGGCTTCGACGGTGCGAATGCGCAGGATCGCGTTGGCGAGCGGTTCATAGGTCACCGCCATCGCGTTGGCGTTCGCGTGGATCATCGTCGCGGGGTCCACCATCATGCCGACATGACCGCACCAGAAGATCAGATCGCCGCGTTGCAGCTCTGCGTCGGGGGCCAAGGCATCACCAAGCGCCTGTTCCTGCAGGTCGGCATCACCGGGACAAGGCATGTCGCAGGCGGTCAGGGCGGCCGCGATCAGGCCGGAACAGTCAAGCCCGCGCGTGGAATTGCCGCCCCAGAGGTAGGGCACGCCGAAGTGCAACTGCGCGATGGTCGCCGGGCTGGTGAAGGGCCGGTCGAGGGGGCGCAGGTGTTTTTTGGGAATGAAGCCCTGCGGGGTTTCGAAAAAGGCGCGGCGTTCGTCCAGCACGCGGACCCGCGCACCAAAGGGCAGTTGCATGACGTCGGGCGACTTCATGTCCTCGGCGGCATAGGCGTGGGTCGCGAAGGTGCCGACGCGGTGGGTCGGCACGGTTTCGGCAGTCAGCCGGTCCGAGGGGACATAGCCGACATAGCCGTCGCCCGCCTGCACGAAGGACCAGCCGGCGCGATCTTCCAGCACCGTCACAGCCTGCCCCAGCAGAAGCTGCCGGTCACGGCGGCCGTCCGGCGCGGTCAGCAGGTCGGTGACGGGGTGCGTCAGGGTCGCGGGCGTGCCGTCCACCGGGGTCAACCCGGCTTGCGGGCCAAGGCTGCGGAGGGCGACACGCGCATTGGCCGGCCAGAGACGGCGGTCGTGCGGGACGGAGGTGGTCACAGTTTCAGCAGGTCAGGCAGAGCGTCGAGGATCGCGCGCGCGCCCATGCCGACGCCCCCCTTGGGGCGGGCGGGCTTGGCTGTGGGGTTCCAGCCGTAGATATCGAAGTGAATGTAGGGTTTGTCGGTAAATCGCCGCAGGAACAGCGCTGCGGTGATTGCGCCAGCGAAACCGCCGGAGGGCGCGTTGTCGAGGTTCGCGATGCCGGGTTCGATCATGTCCTCGTACGGATCATGGAACGGCAGGCGCCAGACCGGATCGGCGACGCGGCCGGCGGCGGTGGCAAGGGCGGTCGCATGGTTGTCGTCGTCGGCAAAGAACGGCGACAGGTCCGGGCCGACGGCAACGCGGGCGGCCCCGGTCAGCGTCGCCATAGAGATCACGAGGGCGGTCTCCTCCTCGCAGGCGAAGGCCAGCGCGTCCGCCAGGACAAGGCGGCCTTCGGCGTCGGTATTGTTGACCTCGACCGTCAGCCCCTTGCGGCTGGTCAGGATGTCCTGCGGGCGGAAGGCATTGGCGGAAATGGAGTTTTCCACCGCAGGGATCAGGACGCGCAGGCGCAGGGGCATCCCGAGCGCCATGATCATGTGGGCAAGGCCCAGCACGGTGGCGGCACCGCCCATGTCCTTCTTCATCAGGCCCATGCTGCTGCCGGGCTTGATGTTCAGGCCACCGGTGTCGAAGCAGACGCCCTTGCCGACCAGCGTGATGTGCGGGCCTTCGGTCCCCCAGGTCATGTCGATCAGGCGTGGCGGCGTGGCCGAGGCGCGCCCGACCGCGTGGATCATCGGGAAGTTCTGCGTCAGCAGGTCGTCGCCGGTGATGACCGCGATCCGCGCGCCGTGCCGGTCGGCCAGCGTGCGGGCCGCTGATTCGAGGTCGGCGGGCGACATGTCGCTGGTCGGCGTGTTGATCAGGTCGCGGGTCAGCGCCTCTCCGGCGGCGATGGCTTCCAAGCGGGCGGCGTCGACGCCCTCGGGGGCGACAAGGCGGGCGGGGTCGGATTTCGGCTTGGCGTAGCGGTGGAAATCGTAGGATTCCATCAGCCAGCCCAGCGCCGTTTCCGTCAATGCGTCGCCAGTAAGACCAGAGGCCAAGGCATAGGTCCCGGCAGGCAGCTTGCGCGCGGCGGCGGCGACACCGAACCGGGTGCGGCGGCGGCTGGCGGCGCTTCCGTTGCCGACAAGGGCCGCCGCGACGGTGCCGTCGGGGTTCGGAATGGCAAGGGTGACACCGGAGGCACCCTTGAAGCCGCAGGTCAGCGCCCAGGCGCGATGCGGTGCGGGGATGCCGTCCATATCATCGGCGTCGATGACATGCAGGGGAATTGCGGAACTGTCGGGGGGGGCGAAGGTGATCATGCGAGGGTCCATTCTGGCTCCCTCCAGCGTAACGGACTGATCGGCGGCGGCAAGGCCGGATCAGAAGTCGCGGAAATCCCAGACCTGCGATATCGCGAGGTCAAAGCCGCGGTCGAGCCGGCACATCGTCGCTTCGAGGGCGACGCCATTCTTCTGGGCGGCGCAGGTGGCGACGTGGCGGGCGGCGGTCGCCACCTCGGTCAGGCCGATGCCCTGCGCCACGGCGGCCATGCGGTTGGACTGCCTGACCAGCTCCTCAAATCCGGCGATGGCGCGGATGTCCTGAAGGCGATTCAGCCGCACGGCGAGGTCTTCGAGCGCGCGGCAGATCGTTTCCTCGGCCACCTTGTCGCCGAGGTCCTTGTAGATCTCGGACAGCGGTCCGGGGTCCATCGCGGGATTTCGATGGCATTGCAGGACGGTGACGATGCTCATGGTTATGGGCCTTTGTGACAGGTGCTTTTCGATGCCCCGTCTTAGGCCGTGCGTGGTCACCATTTGATTGACGCAAACCCACGAAATCGCTCGAAATCCGTTCAAATTCGGCTTAACCTGCCCGCATATCCCGCCAGGAGTCCGCCCCGTGGAATTTGCAACGCCGCTGCCCGAATACCTCGTGAAACGCTATCAGGGCTGGAAGGCCACGACCTACGCGGAGAACCGAAGCTGGTACAAGAGGCTGGCGGAGGACGGTCAGCATCCGCGGGCGATGGTGATTTCCTGCTGTGACAGCCGGGTGCATGTGACCTCGATCTTCGGAGCGGATCAGGGCGAATTCTTCATCCACCGCAACATCGCGAACCTCGTGCCGCCCTATGCGGCGGACGGCAAGCAGCACGGCACATCGGCGACTGTCGAATACGCGGTCACGGCGCTGAAGGTGGCGCATATCGTGGTGCTGGGCCATTCAAGCTGCGGCGGCGTGCAGGGCTGTTTCGACATGTGCGAAGGCCACGCGCCGGAACTGGACGAAAAGACGAGTTTCGTCGGCCGCTGGATGGACATTCTGAGGCCCGGCTACGACCGGCTGCCACAGGGCGACCCCACCACACGCTTGCGCGCGTTGGAGAAGGAGGCGGTTCTGGTCAGCCTCGAGAACCTGATGACCTTCCCCTTCGTGAAGGCGGCGGTCGACGACGGGATGCTGTCGCTGCACGGGTTGTGGAACCACATCGGCGAAGGATCGCTGGAACACTACGACCCGGCGGTGAAGGGCTTTGTCACCGTCTGACGCGACCGCAAGGCAGGCAACAATCGCGTCGATCTCGTCCCCCGCGTGGCCTGAAGCGGTCTGGCAGGCATTCGGGCGCAACTGGCGGCTGCCGGCGCGGTTTGCGGTGCCTGCCGATTCCGGTCGAACCGCTTCGTCCGGGTCTGGATCGCGTCCTGCCCGGCGGTTCTGTGGTTGCGAGTCAGGCCGCGGGGTCAGGTCGGCAGCACATCGGGCAGGCGCAGGGTGAAGACGGTGCGCGCCTCGTTGCTGTCCACATCGAGCGTGCCGCCATGCCCCTTGGCGATCTCTGCCGCGATATAAAGGCCCAGACCCAGCCCTTCGCGGCTGGCGCGGCCGGTGCCTTGCTCGAAGGGCAGGAACAGCCGGGCGCGCTGTGCATCGCCGATCCGCGCGCCCTGATTGCTGACGGTGCAGACCAGCGCCTTGCCTTCGATATGGGCGTCCAGCGTGATGACGGTGTCCGGCGTGCCATAGGTGACGGCGTTGGCCAGCAGGTTCGACAGCAGTTGCGCCACCCGGTCGCTGTCGCAAACCAGTACGTCCGGCAGGTCGATCGATGCCTCGATCCGCTGATCGGGGGACACGGCCGCCAGTTCTTCGACGATCTGTTGCAGGACGGGCACCAGACCCCCGTTGGCTGTCGCATTGATGATCAGCCCCTCGCCGGTGCGCTTGCGCGCGCTGTCCAGCAGGTTTTCGATCAGCAGGGCCATGCGCTTGACCGACCCCTTCATCAGCGTGACGATGCGCGACAGGTCGTCCGACATCTCGCGTCGTTCCATCATGCGGAAGCCCGACGACAGGACGCTGACCGGATTCCGCAGGTCATGCGCGAGGATCGCGATGAAGCGGTCCTGCATGTCTGCGAGATGGCGTTCGTGACCGACGGCGGCTTCCGAAACTTCAAGTTGCTCTGACATCTCCAGCCCTTCGCCGATGATCTGCGCAAACAGGCGGAACATGCTGACGATGCGGTCGTCTGACACGGTGCGGGGCGTCGGGTCGATGGCGCAGAGCGTGCCGAAAAAGCTGCCGTCGCGGCGATGGATCGGGACGGAAATATAGCTGCGGTAGCCGTATTGCACGGGCGAACGGTGGTCGGACCAGACCTTGTCGGCCGCCACATCGTCGATAACGATCTCGGCATTGGACCGATGCACTTCGTGGCAGAGGGTCGTTTCGATGTCGAGTTCATCGCCGGGCAGGAGACCGAAGGCGATGGTGTCGACGGCCCGGCAGGTGATCCACCGGCTGTCGGTAACCCGCGCGACGGCGGCAAAGCCCATGCCGGTCGCAAGCTGGATGGTTTCCAGGATCACCGGCACCTGCGCATTGCTGGCGATGGCGGCAATATCACGCTGGAAATCGGTGTCGGCGTCAACCATCGGGTGTCCGTCCTGAAAGGCTAAAAGATGGGCTGTTGAGACAGGATAAGCCGATCAAATCGATACAACTGGGTAAACCACGAACACGGCCAGACCACCTGAGGCCCGTCCTTCTTCGGCATGTCGGATGACATATCACCCGGTGGCGCAAATGCAAACGCGCAACCCGTTGCCGGATTGCGCATTCTATCGAGACGACCGACCGGTCAGCCTTTCTTGAGGCACTCGCGGCCGAGGAGTTCGGCGATCTGCACGGCGTTCAGGGCGGCGCCCTTGCGCAGGTTGTCGGAGACGCACCACAGGTTGATGCCGTTGTCGACAGTGCTGTCGTCGCGGATGCGGCTGATGAAGGTCGCGTAGTCGCCGACACATTCGACGGGCGTGACGTAGCCGCCGTCCTCGCGCTTGTCGATCACCATGATGCCCGGGGATTCGCGCAGGATGTCGCGCGCCTCATCGGCATCCAGCGGGTTCTCGAACTCGATGTTGATCGCCTCGGAATGGCCGACGAAGACCGGCACGCGCACGCAGGTGGCCGTGACCTTGATCTTCGGATCGAGGATCTTCTTGGTCTCGGCGACCATCTTCCATTCTTCCTTGGTTTCACCGGAATCGAGGAAGACATCGATGTGCGGGATCACGTTGAAGGCGATCTGCTTGGTGAACTTCGTCGGCGGCTTGGAATCCGTCGGGTTGTAGATGGATTTCGTCTGGTCCCAGAGCTCGTCCATGCCTTCCTTGCCCGCGCCGGACACGGACTGGTAGGTGCTGACGACGACGCGGCGGATCGTGGAGCGGTCGTGCAGGGGCTTCAACGCCACGACCATCTGTGCCGTGGAACAGTTGGGGTTGGCGATGATCATCTTCTTTTTGTAGCCGTGGACGGCCTGCGGGTTCACCTCGGGCACGATCAGCGGCACGTCGGCGTCGTAGCGATAAAGCGACGAGTTGTCGATCACGACGCAACCGGCGGCGGCGGCCTTGGGGGCGTATTTCTGCGTCGCCTCGGAGCCTACGGCGAAGAGCGCGATGTCCCAGCCGGTGAAATCGAAGGTGTCCAGGTCGGTGGTCTTCAGGGTGCGCTCGCCGAAGCTCACCTCGGTGCCCAACGATTTGCGGCTGGCGAGTGCGGCGATCTGGTCGATCGGGAATTCCCGCTCGGCCAGAATGTTCAGCATTTCGTGGCCCACGTTGCCCGTGGCGCCGACGACGACGACCTTGTAACCCATCTGTCACGCTCCTTGGTTCAGACCCGGCGGGTCTTACGCGCCATTGATGCAAAGGGAAAGGGGGTCAGTCGGTGCGATCGCCGGCCGTGAGGTAGATCAGCAACCCGACGGCCAGAAGCGCCGCAAAGGCGGCGAAGAGCCATGTGAAGGACTGGTCCGGCGCGGCCCCGGCGCGGTAGATCGGGCCGGTTGCGTATTGCATGAGCCCGGTGCCGCCGATGCCGAAGAGGTTCATCAGCGTGACGCCGCGCCCGGTAAGGTGCGGCGGAAAGAATGCCCGCCCGTGGGCGATGATCATGCCATAGGCAGAGCCCGCGAAGCCGAGGATCGCCAGCAGGGCGGTCGCGCGCAACAGGCCGGCGGCGGGATCGAGCGCCAGTGCGACAAGTGCGGCAAGGGCGATGACATTGCCGCCGATCACGACCCACTTGCGGCTGCCCAGCATCCGGTCAAGCGGGCCGTAGGCGAAGTTGCCCGCGATCATCGCAAGGCCCATGACCAAGGTGACGCGGCCGATGGTCAGGGTATCGGCTGCAAAGATTTCCTCGAGATACGGCCCGGCCCAGAGACCCCGGACCCCCGCCGCAGGGGCGTAGTTCACGAACATCATCGCGAAGATCGGCCAGAGGGCCGGGATGCGCAGCAGATCGAGGACGGAGCCGCTGGCGTCGGTGCCGATCCGGTCGGGGTCGCGCACGAGGAACGCGATGGCTGCGGCGGTGAACAGGCTGAGGACGGCGAGCGCCACCATGCTGGGGCGCCAGCCGTAGGTCGCCACGGCCCAGGCCAGCGGCGAGGCACCGGCGATGTTGCCGAGCGAGCCGAGACCGATCATCGCCGTGGCAAGGGTGGCGAAGAGGCGCGCGGGATACTGGCGGGCGAAGATGTAGTAGGCGGCCATCAGGACGGGAGAGCAGCCGACGCCGATCAGCGCCATCGCGAGCGTGATGTGCGCGGGCGACTGCGCAAGCGCAAAGGCCAGCGCGCCCCCGGCCCCACCCGCGCCGAAGAGCAGCGACGCAGTCCAGCGAGGCCCGAACCGGTCCAGAGCCGCGCCCACGGGTATCTGCATCGCGGCAAAGACGAGGAACCAGACGCCGGACGCGGTGGCGAGGTTCTCGGGCGTCGCCCCGAGATCGGCCTTCAGCACCGGAGAGAGGACCGGCAGGAAGGCACGGAAGAATTGCGACAGCGCGTAGGACAGGGCAAGGACGATCAGGCCTTTGGTCATGGGGTGCGCTCTCCTTGTCGGCATCGTCGTGGCACGGCGATCGCCGGTTGCGCAAGGGGTGGCGGTTGTCCTGGGGCGCGGCCCCAGACCCCGAGGTATTTTTGACGAGAAGAAGCCGGAAACCCGGATGAGGTGTCAGGCTGGCTGGACAGTGCGGGTGGGGGGCGTAAGGTCGGGCCATGCCGGATACCCCCACCCTGCCCCGCTTTGCCGACCCTGCGCCGCGGGGGCTCTGCACCGATTGCGGCGTTAGCCGGATGGCGGATGCCGCGGCCTGCGGGCGCGCCTGCCAATTCATCAGGCCGGACTATCCGGCGGCGGAAGTCCGTGTGCATGGGCGTATCGCCGGGACGCAGGGCGACGAGGAAATCTTTGGCGTGCATCGGGCCATGTACCGCGCCCGGATGGTGCAGCCCGCCGATGGGGCGCAGTGGACGGGGATCACGACCGGGCTGGCGGCGGAGTTGCTGCGCACCAAGGCCGTCGATGCGGTGCTGGCGATGGTTCCTGACGCCGCCGACCGCTGGGCCCCGCGCCCCGCGATCCTGACCACGCCCGCGCAGATGGCGCAGGCGCGGGGGATGCGGATGGGCTATGCGCCGCTGCTGGCCTTGCTGGAACCGGCGCGGGCGGCGGGTCATCGGCGGATCGCGGTCATCGGGATACCGTGCCAGATCCATGCCCTGCGCGCGCTGGAGGCGGAGCTGGGCTTCGACAGGCTTTACGTCATCGGCACGCCCTGTTCGGACAACACGACGACGGCCAATTTCCACGGCTTTCTGGCGCGGCTAACGGATGTGCCCGAGACCGTGACCTACCTTGAATTCCGCGCCGACTATCACGTGGAACTGCGGTTCACCGACGGTACGCGGCGGCTGATCCCGTTCCTGCAACTACCGCTGTCGGACCTGCCGGGCGACTTCTTTCCGCTGACCTGCCGGACCTGCGTGGATTACACGAACCGGCTGGCGGACATCACCGTCGGCTACATGGCCGGCGAGGGCGACCAATGGCTGATCGTGCGCAATGACCGCGGGGCCGAGATGCTGGCGGCCCTGGGCGACCGGGTGGCACTGTCGGCGCCGGGGTCGCGGGGCAAGCGGGCGGGGCCGGTGAAGGGCTTCATCGCGAACACCGCGCGGGCTGCGGGTGGCCTGCCGCTGCGGCGGATGCCGCAGTGGATGCGGCCCCTGATGGGCTGGCTGATGCCGAAGCTGGGGCCGAAGGGCCTTGAGTTCGCCCGTGCGCGGGTCGAGATGAAGGCGGCCGAGACGATCCTGCACCTGCGCCGCGAGGAACCGGCCAAGATGAAGAACATGATCCCCGGCCACGTCTGGCGGATCGCCGCGCCCTACGGGCTGACGCCCGATGCGACAGAACAAAGCGGCGTCGACGCGCCGTGAGTGGGACAACCGCAGAACATCACGGCGCTGTTTCGCGATGGCGGCAGCACCCGCTGCACGGTTGACCGACGCGGTCGCCCTTCACGCCGGTGCGGTCCGCAGATGGTTGCGCAGGATGTGGCGGTAAAGCCCGATGCCCAGCCGCGAAATCTGGCCGGACTGGTCGGTCCCGTCGAGCGTGCCGAAGCCGCGGATGTCGCGGTCCCTGCGGGCGATCCGAAAGCCTGCACCGACCTCGGACATCTCGGTAAAGGCGGTCAGGCGCGCGGCGGCGTCGCTGCCGTCGTCGAGGTCCACGTCGGTCATCAGCAGCATGTGCGCGGGCAGGCGGCTGCGCCCGATCCGGCCGCGCAACTGGTGCAGTTGCGACAGACCGAAGCGGTCGGCGTTCCAGACGACCATCGTGTTGGCGCGACCGTTGTCCAGCCCGCTTTCGATGATCGAGGTCGACAGCAGCACGTCGACATCGCCGTTCATGAAGCGGAGCATCGCCGCCGCCATCTCCTCGTCCGGCATCTGGCCGTGGGCTATGATGTAACTGAAGTCGACCTTGCGGGCCTTCAGAACCGCGTCCAGCCGATCCACGCCCGACACCCGCGGGCAGACGATGTAGCATTGACCGTCCCGCGCCACCTCGACCGCGATCGCGTCAAGGATGGCGTCCGCATCGCGGCGCATCAGCCGGGTCTTCACCGGTTTGCGATTCTTTGGCGCGGTGGCCACGACCGACACGTCGACCAGGCCGATTTCCGCGGCGGCAAGCGATCGGGGAATGGGCGTCGCGGTCATGCTGAGGACGTGGATGCCGTTCGCCAAGTGGCGCAGATGATCCTTCTGGTCCTCGCCGAACTTCTGCTCCTCGTCGATGATGACAAGGGCAAGGCTGGCAAAGGACAGGGTGTCGTCCAGTAGCGCCTGCGTGCCAACGACGACGCCGATGGCACCATCGGCCAGACCATCGCGGACCGCGCGCCGGTGCTCGGCCCCTGTCAACCGCGAGAGTTCGGCGATCCGGATGCCGGTCTGGGCGAACCGGGCCGTGAAGGTCGCGAAGTGTTGCCGCGCGAGCACCGTCGTCGGGGCCGCGACGACGACCTGATGGCCGGCCAGCGCCGCAGCGGCGGCGGCGCGCAGCGCAACTTCGGTCTTGCCGAAACCGACGTCGCCGATCAGCAGCCGGTCCATCGGCGTGACCTGCGCCAGATCGTCCAGAACGGCAGCAATGGCGCGGGTCTGGTCGCGGGTGGGGGCGTGGCCGAAAGCGTCTGCGAAGGCGGCAAAGGCCCCGGCATCAGGCGTAAGCGGCTGCGCGCGGGCGGTCTTGCGGGCGCGGTCGATCTCGATCATGCGGTCGGCGCTTTCGCGCAATTCCACGATCATCTCGTCACGCCGCCGCGCCCAGTCGTCGGACTTCAGCCGGTCCAGCGTCAGGCTGTCGGCGGGGGCACCGAAACGCCAGAAGTCGTGGCCTTCCTGCGCGGGCAGCATCATCTTGCCGCCGTTGCGATAGACGAAGGTCGTCAGCGTCTGGTGCGCGTCGCCGAGGTCGCATTCCATGACACCGTCATAGCGGGCAAGGCCGTGTTCGAAGTGGACGACCGCGTCGCCGGGTTCCAGCGCGTCCTCGCCAAACAGCAGGTCGTGGTCGCGGTCGTTCAATTGGCGGGTGGACATCGTGATCCCTCTGACGGTGTGTCAGCAAACGCGGGACCCCAGCATTTGATCCCCGGCACAGCGAAAAGGCGCGCGGGGTCAAACCTGTTTCAGAATGGACAGGATGCGCGCGTCAGATCGCGGCCTTGCGGCTTTCGTCCAGGTAGATTTCCCGCAGGCGCGCCGCGACTGGACCGGGCTTGCCAGTGCCGACGGGCTGGCCGTCCATCTCGACCACCGGCATGACGAAGGTGGTCGCCGAGGTGACGAAGGCCTCGTCCGCCGCAAGCGCCTCTGCAATCGTGAAGGGGCGTTCCTCGACCTTCATCTGCGCCTCGCGGGCAAAGCGCAGGACGGCGGCGCGGGTGATGCCTTGCAGGATCTCGTGACCCAGTTGCCGGGTGATGATCGTGTTGCCCTTGACGATATAGGCGTTGTTGGACGTGCCTTCAGTCACGACATCATCCTCTACCATCCAGGCATCGTCGCAGCCTGCGGCCTTGGCCATCATCTTGCCCATGCTGGGATACAGAAGCTGCACCGTCTTGATGTCGCGGCGGCCCCAGCGCTGGTCCGGGATCGAGATGACCTTGATCCCCTGCCTTGCCGCCGGGCTGTCCGCCAGGCCGGGCTTGGACTGGGTGAACAGCACGACGGTCGGTGCCGTGTCGGGGGCCGGATAGGCAAAGTCGCGGTCGCCGGGATTGCCGCGCGTGATCTGAAGGTAGATCATGCCGTCGGTGATGTCGTTCAGGCGCACCAGTTCGCGGTGGACCTCCAGCAGGTCCTCCTTGCTGGAAGGATGCCGGATGTCGAGCTCATCGAGCGAGCGTTGCAGGCGCACCGCGTGACCGTCGAAGTCCAGCAGCTTGCCGTCCAGCACGGAGGTCACCTCATACACGCCGTCAGCCATCAGGAAGCCACGGTCGAAGATCGAGACCTTGGCCTCGTCCTCTGGCAGGTAATCGCCGTTCAGATAGACGGTGCGCATGGTGTCATCCCCAAAGTGCGGCGCTGGGCGGGTGCACGCCAGCGGTGTCATAGTGCAAAGGTGCCGTGCGGTCCTGCGACAGAAGCAGCGGCCCGTCAAGGTCCGTGAAGGCGGCGCCTGCGGTCAGCAGCGTGGCGGGGGCCATCGCCAGCGACGATCCCACCATGCAGCCGACCATCACGGCATAGCCTTCGGCCTCGGCCGCGCGTTTCAGCGCCAGTGCCTCTGTCAGACCGCCGGTCTTGTCGAGCTTGATGTTCACCATGTCATATTTGCCGCGCAGGCTCGGCAAGGACGCGCGGTCGTGGCAGCTTTCATCGGCGCAGACCGGCAGCGGGCGGGCGATGTCGGCCAGCAGTTCGTCGGCCCCGGCAGGCAGCGGCTGTTCCACCATTGCCACGCCAAGACGCAGCAGATGCGGGGCGAGGTCGGCATAGACCTCCGCCGTCCAGCCTTCGTTCGCGTCCACGATGATGACCGGTTCGGGCGCGCCGCGGCGCACCGCCTCGAGCCGCGCCATGTCGTCGGGGGTGCCGAGCTTGATCTTCAACAGAGGGCGATGCGCGTTCAGCGCCGCCTGCCGCTGCATCGCGTCGGGCGTGTCGAGCGACAGGGTATAGGCCGTGACGGTCGGTCGCGGCTCGGGCAGACCTGCAAGGTCCCAGACACGCACACCCGCCTGTTTGGCGGCAAGGTCCCACAGGGCACAGTCGACCGCGTTGCGCGCGGCCCCGGCGGGCAGCAGGTGTTGCAGGCTGTCGCGCGTCAGATCCGCCGGCAGTCCGGCGATCTGTGCCGTCACGCTGTCCAGCGTCTCGTCGTAGCGCGCATAGGGCACGCATTCGCCGCGGCCCGCCAGATCCCCGTCCGTGACCGTCACGGTCAGCACCTGCGCCTCGTTCCGTGATCCGCGCGAGATGGTAAAGACCTGCGCCAGCGGGAATACGTCCCGCGTCACCTCAATGTGCATGACATCCCTTTCATCTGGCCAGACAAACTCCCGCCGGAGGCAACGGTCCTGCTTGCAGGACCGTTCCCTTACGCAAGCAGTGCATCCACCAGCCGTCCGGCACCCTGTCGGTAGGGGTCGACGGTCGGCAGGCCCATGCGATCCTCGACTTCGCGCAGGTATCCTTCGAACGCATCGTCGGCCAGATGCTGCGTGTTCACGGAAATGCCGACGACCAGACAGGCGGGGTTCGCGATCCGCGCCAAAGGCAGGGCGGTGTCGCGCAGCGCCTCGAGTGTCGGCAGTGCGTAGTCCGGCAGACCGCGCATGTGGGTGCGGGTCGGCTCATGTGCGAGAATCAGCGCGTCTGGCCTGCCGCCGTGGACCAGCGCCATCGTCACGCCGGAATAGCTGATGTGGAACAGGCTGCCCTGCCCTTCGATGTGGTCCCAGTGGTCGGCGTCGTTGTCGGGCGTCAGCCATTCGACGGCTCCCGCCATGAAGTCGGCGACCACGGCATCCAGCGGCACGCCTTCCCCGGTGATCAGGATGCCGGTCTGGCCTGTGGCGCGAAAGCTGGATTTCAGCCCGCGCGCCTTCATCTCGGCGTCCATCGCCAGCGCGGTATACATCTTGCCGACGGAACAATCGGTGCCGACGGTCAGCACGCGGCGCCCGGTGCGCGGGATGCCCGATGCGATGGGATACTTGACGGTCGGCATGCGGACGTCGTGCAGGGTGCGACCGTGCCGGATCGCGGCGGCGACGAGGTCGGGGTCTTCGCGCAGCAGGTTGTGCAGACCCGACGCGATGTCATAGCCCGCCGCCAGCGCCGTCAGCAGGACGTCCTTCCACGCGGGCGAGATCAGGCCGCCCCGGTTGGCGACCCCGATCACGAGGGTCTTCGCCCCGGCGGCCAGACCCTCGTCCAGCGTCATCTCGGTCAGGGCAAGGTCGGCGCGACATTCGGGCAGGCGCAACTGGCCGACCACATGATCGGGCCGCCAGTCGCGGATGCCGATGGCGACCTTGCAGGCCAGCATGTCGGGCGCATCGCCGAGGAACAGCAGATAGGGGGTCTGGATCATGGGGACCTCTCCGGGGAATTGGGATCGGGGCAGCCTAGAACGGGAACGGGCGGGGCACCAGTCCGATGCCCCGCCCGAGTCCCTGTTGCGTGATGGAACGTCAGCCGTGGTAGGCCTGTTCGCCGTGGGCGGACAGATCGAGGCCGATGCGTTCGTCCTCTTCCGTCACGCGCAGGCCGATCAGCAGGTCGACCAACTTGTAAAGGATCAGGGACGCGATGCCGCACCAGACAATGGTGATGACGACCGCCTGAATCTGGATCAGGGTCTGGCCGGCCAGCGAATAGTCGTCGCCGCCCGTGCCGCCCAGTCCCGGCGCGGTGAAGATGCCCGTTCCGACCGCACCGATGATCCCGCCGATGCCGTGGACGCCGAAGACGTCGAGGCTGTCGTCATAGCCCATCTTGTTCTTGACCACGGCCACGAAGAAGTAGCACCCGGCTGAGGCGATGGCCCCCAGTGCGATCGCGCCCACCGGGCCGATGGTGCCGCAGGCCGGGGTCACGGCGACAAGGCCCGCGACCATGCCCGACGCAGCCCCCAGCATGGAGGCCTTGCCGCGGGTGAGCGCCTCGATCCCGCACCACGCCAGGATCGCACCCGCGGTGGCGGTGAAGGTGTTGATCATCGCAAGGGTGGCACCCGCCGTCGCCTCGAGGTTGGAACCGGCGTTGAAGCCGAACCAGCCCACCCACAGCATCGCGGCCCCGACCATCGTGAGGGTCATGGAGTGCGGGGCCATGTTGTCGCGACCGAAGCCCACGCGCTTGCCGATCATGATCGACCCGCACAGCGCCGCGATGCCTGCGTTGATGTGGACGACCGTGCCGCCGGCAAAGTCGATGGCGCCCATGTTGAAGATCAGGCCGGAGGCGTCCCAGACCATGTGGGCGATGGGGAAGTAGACGAAGGTGACCCAGAGCAGCACGAAGAGCAGCAGGGCCGAGAACCTGATCCGTTCGGCAAAGGCCCCGACGATCAGCGCGGGCGTGATCGCGGCGAATGTCATCTGGAAGGCGATGAACAGGTATTCCGGGATCATCACGCCGTCGGTGAAGGTGGCTGCCAGACTGTCCGCGTTGACGCCCGCCAGAAAAAGCTTGCCCATGCCACCCCAGTAGGGCGACGTGCCGCCGCCAAAGGCGAAGGAGTAGCCCCAGACCACCCAGACGACCATGACCATCGCGGTGATCAGCGTGCACTGCATCAGCACCGACAGCATGTTCTTGGTCCGCACGAGGCCGCCATAGAACAACGCCAGCCCCGGCAGGATCATGAACAGCACCAGCAGCGTGGCGGTCATCATCCAGGCGACGTCGCCCTTGTCGACGGTCGGCGTCGCATCCTGCGCCAGTGCCAATGTCGGCAGCAGGGCCGCTGCTCCCGCAGTCATCAATGTCTTCAATTTCATTCCCGTTGTCCCCAGTGCGCCGCTTACAGCGCGTCGTCGTTCGTCTCTCCGGTGCGGACGCGCATGGCGGCCTCAACGTCGAGGGTGAAGATCTTGCCGTCGCCGATCTTGTCGGTCTTGGCGGTGGCGGCGATGGTGGCGACGACCTGTTCGGCCAGGCTGTCCGGCACCACGATTTCAAGGCGCAGTTTCGGCACGAATTGCACGAGGTATTCCGCGCCGCGATAGACTTCGGTATGGCCTGACTGGGCCCCGAAGCCCTTGACTTCGGACACCATCATGCCGCGCACGCCGACGGCCGTCAGCGCCTCGCGCACTTCGTCGAGCTTGAACGGTTTGATCACGGCGATAATCAGTTTCATGACAGACTCCCTTCGTCCCATGCACCTGGCCGTCAGCAGTCGCCCGTCTTGCAGGCAGAACAAGCGGATTGCGGACCCGTCTGCCTGAAACAGTGGCACCTCAAGGGTCCGTGGCCCGTTTTTGCATCGGGCCGCCCAAGAAACGGGCGGAATGGAAAGCGTGAGCTAAAACAAGAATGGCCCGGGCATCGCTGCCCGGGCCACTGCAAAGGGTCTGTGGGAGGTCAGCCCTTCGCAAACTCCGGATAAGCTTCCATGCCCATTTCGGACATGTCGAGGCCGTTGATCTCTGCCTCTTCGCTGACACGGATGCCCATGACCGCCTTGAGGATCAGCCAGACCACCAGCGACACGACGAACATGAAGATGCCGATGGCGGCAAAGCCCACGAACTGCGTGACGAAAGAGGTGTCGGGCGAGTTGAACGGCACCACCATCGTGCCCCAGAACCCGGCGACGAGGTGGACCGGGATCGCACCGACGACGTCGTCGATCTTGAGCTTGTCGAGCATCGGGACGACCAGCACGGCGATGATACCGCCCACGGCCCCGATCAGCAGCGCGCCGAACAGCGAGGGATCGAGCGGACCCGCCGTGATGGACACGAGGCCCGCCAGCGCGCCGTTCAGCACCATCGTCAGGTCGACCTTGCCGTACATCAACTGCGTCAGGATCATCGCGGCCACCGCACCGGCAGAGGCTGCCATGTTGGTGTTGGCAAAGATGCGGCCCACGTCGGTGATGTCGCCCACGTTGCCGGCGGCCAGTTGCGACCCGCCGTTGAAGCCGAACCAGCCGAGCCACAGGATGAACGTCCCCAGCGTGGCAAGCGCCAGGTTGGAGCCTGGCATGGGGAAGGTCTTGCCGTCCTTGTAGCGACCGATCCGCGGACCCAGCACCAGCGCACCGGCCAAGGCTGCAAAGCCGCCAGCGGCGTGCACCAGAGTGGAGCCTGCGAAGTCGTAGAAGCCCATCTCGCTCAGCCAGCCGCCGCCCCACTGCCAGGATGCCTCGATCGGGTAGAGGAAGCCGGTCAGGACGACGGTGAAGATCAGGAAGGGCCACAGCTTGATGCGTTCGGCCAGCGTGCCGGATACGATCGAGGCGGTGGTGGCGCAGAACATGAGCTGGAAGAAGAAGTCGGAGGCGACGGACGCATAGTCGAGCGAGGCCGAGGCGGCGTCGAGGCCGACGGGTTCCAGCACGGTGGGCGAGAACAGCGTGCCGACATAGCCCGCGATGGTCCAGCCGTCGCCCGGATACATCAGGTTGAAGCCGACCAGCCAATACATGATGCCCGCGATGGCAAACAGCGCGATGTTCTTGGTCAACTGCGTGGTGACGTTCTTGGACCGCACCAGCCCGGCCTCGAGCATGGCGAAGCCTGCGGCCATCCACATGACGAGGAAGCCGCCGATCAGGAACAGCAGCGTGGTCATGATGTAGGGGCCGATTTCGTCGAAGGTCGGGGCCGCCGCCTCTGCAACTTCGGTCACGGCCTCGGCGGCGGTGGTATCCTGCGCCATGGCGACGATGGGCAGGAGAGCGAGCGCCGCCCCGGCCATCAGTGCTTTTTGAAGTGTGGTATTCATCGGATGTCGGTCCCTTTGTGATGGCGGCGCTTACAGCGCATCGTCGTTCAATTCGCCGGTGCGGACGCGCAGCGCGCCTTCGACGTCGAGGGTGAAGATCTTGCCGTCGCCGATCTTGTCGGTCTTTGCGGTGCTGGCGATGGTGGCGACGACCTGTTCGGCCATCGCATCGGGAACCACGATCTCGAGCTTGACCTTGGGCACGAAGTTCACGGCGTATTCGGCCCCACGGTAAATCTCGGTGTGACCCGACTGGGACCCGAAGCCCTTGATCTCGGACACCATCATGCCGCGCACGCCGATGGCAGTCAGCGCCTCGCGGACCTCCTCCAGCTTGAACGGCTTGATCGTTGCAATAATCAGTTTCACGTCTTTTTTTTCCCTCGTTCCCTGTGGCGGAGGTTTGACCCCCGGCGCTGCGGATGGGTCAAAAGGGACGGTGGACGGTGTGCGGCACAAGGAAACCCTGCCCGCCCGCGCCCCGGAATCCTGCGTTGTCGCACAATTTTTGCACAACTGCGAGCTGATGCTGAATTGTTATGCGTTCACAAAAAGGCAGCGGAGAATCGCCCAGTGCGCGGGACATGGGCGACATCGCAGGATAAGATCGCCAAAAGCAGTCAAAAGACGGACCGGGCAGACAATGGCAAGACGCACCACTTCGGGAAAATCGCTGGTTGCGGATCGGCGCTATGATGCGCGGGCCGCTGCACCGGCCAAGCCGGAACCGAAACGCCGCAGGCGCAAGGCTGCGCCACGCAAGCGCGGGCTGGTCGGCTGGCTGTTGTTTCCGTTCACCTATCTGCTGGGACTGGGCCTGCGGGTCGCCTGGCGGCTGGGACTGGCCTTCGGCGTGATCCTGGCGGGTGCGGTGCTGTATTTCGCGTCGCAGATGCCGCCGATCACGACCATCGTCGATGCCCGGACGCGGGGATCGGTGACGATGCTGGACCGGGACGGCAGCGTCTTTGCCTGGCGCGGCGACCAGTTCGGCGGGATGGTCACGGCGGACAGCGTGTCGCCCTACCTGCACGATGCAGTCGTCGCGACCGAGGACCGCCGCTTTTACCGCCACCTTGGGCTAAGCCCGCGCGGCATCGCCAGCGCCATCCGCATCAACCTGAGCGAGGGGCGCGGCCCGCTGTCGGGCAATGGCGGATCGACGATCACGCAACAGGTCGCCAAACTGCTGTGCCTTGGCGTGCCCTACGATACGTCGGAATGGGAGTCGGAGGCGGCCTATGAGGACGACTGCCGTCGCACGACGATCTGGCGCAAGGCGAAAGAGGCCATTTTCGCGATGGGCATGGAGGTCGCCTATTCCAAGGAGGACATCCTGACCATCTACTTTAACCGCGCCTACCTCGGTGCGGGCAGCCGCGGGTTCGAGGCTGCGGCGCAGCGCTATTTCGGCAAGTCCGCGGCCGAGGTGGGTCCGGCCGAAGCCGCGATGCTGGCGGGGCTGCTGAAAGCGCCGACAAGCTATGCGCCCACCAGCAACATGGACCGGGCGGTCGGTCGCGCCAATGTCGTGATCGGTCTGATGGAGGAGGAGGGCTACCTGACGGCCGAGCAAGCGGCCGAGGCCCGCGCACGACCCGCGCAATTGAGCGATGCCGCGCAGGCCAAGGCGGGCGGCTACTTTGCCGACTGGATCATGGCTCAGGGCCCGGATTTCCTGACCCGCGACACGACAGAGGACGTGGTGATCCGCACCACGCTGGACCAGCGCATCCAGACGGCGGCGGAAACTGCGCTGCTGTCGATCTTCGAGGCCAAGCTGAAGCCGTCGTCCGAGGCGCAGGCCGCGATTGTCGTGATGAGCGCGGACGGTGCCGTGCGCGGCATGGTCGGCGGGCGCGACGTGCGGGCCTCTGGCGAATTCAACCGCGCCACACAGGCACGACGGCAGCCGGGGTCGGCCTTCAAACCCTTCATCTACGCGACGGCGCTGGACCTGGGGTGGAGCCCGAACGACATGATCAACGACGCGCCGTTGACGATCAACATTCCGGGCTCTCCGTCCTGGACGCCAGACAACTACGACCATGTCTTTAAGGGGCCCGTGACCTTAACCGAGGCCCTGTACGAATCGCGCAACATCCCGGCGATCCGCCTGTCGGAGGCGGTGGGCAGCGATCTGGTGCGGGACGTGGCGCGCAAGTTCGGGATCGAAAGCGACCTTGCCGCCGGCCCCGCCCTGGCGCTGGGCGTATCCGAAAGCACCCTGCTCGAGATGACGGGGGCCTATGCGGGCATCCTGAACGGCGGATCGGCGGTGCAGCCCTATGGTCTGATCGACCTGCGCCTGAAGGGCGACGACGCGCCCCTGATGGACAATCAGGGGACCGGCCTGCAGGAACGGGTGATCCAGCAAAGGGCCGCCCGGCAACTGACCTACATGATGAGCCAGGTCGTCGCCCGCGGCACCGGCACGCGGGCCCAGATCCCGGGGTGGGAGCTGGCGGGCAAGTCGGGAACGACAAACTCCTCTCGCGATGCGTGGTTCATCGGCTTCAACGCGGAATACGTCGTGGGCGTCTGGATGGGCTATGACGACAACAGCCCGATGACCGGTGTCACGGGCGGTGGATTGCCGGCGGAAATCTGGCAGGCGACGGTGTCGCGCGTCGTGGCGGGCGAAACGCCGAAGCCCTTGCCGCTGGACTTGCCCGGCGCCAGCGCCGGCGGCAATATCGTTCCGGATCAAGGCATTACCGCGGATCGAGAGATCCTGGACGTGCTGGGCAATATCCTGAACGGGCTGAACTGATCAGTCGGTTGAGTCGGCCGGCGTCCCTGCGGGGGCATCGGCCGGTGTGACGGGATCCGCCGGCGGCGGGATCGTGGGAGCTGCGTCGGCGACCGGATCGGTCACGGACGGCCCATCACCGGGGGCAGGACAGCGGTCGTAGACGAAGGCGTAGCCGTCCCAGACCATGATGATGCCGTCGTCCTGCGCCTTGTTCATCAGCATCGCGCGTTCCGAAAAGACGGTATCGTCGCCGCTGCACTGCATCGTGTATAGCAGCGCATCCATATCGAGGACGTTAACCGGGTTCGCCATACGGCACTCCACCTCGACCCCGTAGAAGATGTCGTCCTCTATCTTGACCGATCCGCCGTCGATCCCGACCAGCGCACATTCGGCGTTCGCCGCCTGCCTGTAGGTGCCGTCGTAAGGCCCGGCCATGGTCGCGGTCGCACAAAGGCCTGCCAGCATGGCATGACCGCAAATCGATTTCATCGCTGCATTCCCCCCTGCTGCGCCATGATCCGCGTGATGTTATTCATTCTCTGGTCCCGTGTCACGTTGCCCGCACGGCGACACATCGTTTACGGGATCGATCCGATGATGTGGCGACAACGCCACGACGCGCCCGCGCTGACGCAGAATTCAGGTGTTTCGTAAGGGTTTGAGGGTTAGGATGAGAGAACGGTCCGCGAAGGGTCGGAAACGGGGCGCAGGGCATGAGCAACAACGATCAGGCTGTGAAACGTGGTGCAGCCGAACTTGCCGCCGTCCGCCGCGAAGGTCGGCCACTGTACTGGGCCGTCGCGATCTTCAGCTTTTTCGTGAACATGCTGATGCTGACCGGACCGCTTTACATGCTCAACGTCTATGACCGGGTGCTGGGCAGCCGCAGCCTGGAAACGCTGATCGCGCTGTCCGTGCTGGTGGCGTTCCTTTACGGCATGATGGGCATCCTCGATTTCGTGCGCGGCCGGGTCATGGGCCGCCTGGGCGCGCGGTTTCAGGCCCGGCTGGATCGCCGGGTCTTTGCGGCGTCGCTGCGCGCGTCGAACCAGTCCCGCCCGCCGGAAGAAGCGCGCACCGCCCTGCGCGATCTGGAGGCGGTGCAGCGGCTGATCACGTCGCCTGCGCTGATGTCGCTGTTCGATCTGCCGTGGACGCCATTGTTCTTTTTCGGCATTTTCATTTTCCACCCGGCGCTGGGCATCCTGGCGCTGGTCGGGGGTGCGGTGCTGGTCGTGGTGGCGGTGGCCAACCAGATCGCAACGAAGACGCCGCTGGAAACCGCCAACGCGGCATCCTTTCAGTCCGAGGCGCTGGGTGCGCAGATCCGCACCGAAAGCGAGATGGTGCATGCGCTGGGCATGCGCGGGGCGGCGTTCGACCGCTGGCAGATCGCGCGGGGCGCGTCACTGGACGCCACGATCGGGGCCTCCGATTCCGCCGGGACCTATACCGCGATGACCCGCACGTTCCGCTTGTTCCTGCAGTCGGCCATGCTGGGCCTTGGCGCCCTGCTGGTGCTGGAGGGTCAGTTGACCGCCGGTGCGATGATCGCGGGGTCGATCCTGATGGGCCGCGCCCTTGCCCCAATCGAGACGATCGTGGGTCAATGGGCCGCCTTTCAAAAGGGCCGCGAAGGATGGACACGTCTGTCGCGCCTGCTGGGTGAGGTGCCCGAGGACACGCCCCGCACCACCCTGCCCGCCCCCCGCGCGATCCTGACCGCCGACAGCGTCACGGTCGTCCCGCCCGGCGAAAGCCAGGCGGCGCTCCGGATGATCAGCTTCGAGGTGAAGCCGGGGCAGGCCATCGGCGTGATCGGCACCTCTGGTGCGGGCAAGTCGACGCTGGCGCGCGCGCTGACCGGCGTCTGGCGGCCAGCGGGTGGCAAGATCCGCCTCGATGGGGCGTCGCTGGAACAATACGATGCGGATACGCTGGGCAAATACATCGGCTACCTGCCGCAACGGGTGCAATTGTTCGACGGCACGATCCGGGACAACATCGCGCGCATGTCGATGACCCCCGACGATGCCGCTGTGGTGGCCGCCGCCAAGAAGGCCGCGGCGCACGAGATGATCCTGAAGCTGCCCGACGGCTACGACACCCGCGTCACCGCCAGCGGCGGGCGGCTGTCAGGCGGGCAGATGCAGCGCGTCGGGCTGGCCCGCGCCATGTATGGCGATCCGGTGATCCTCGTGCTGGACGAACCGAACAGCAACCTCGACAACGACGGATCGATGGCGCTGAACAACGCGATCCGGGTGGCGAAATCCGAAGGCAAGGCGGTCTTCATCATGGCGCACCGGCCGGCCGCCATTCAGGAATGCGACTTGCTGCTGGTGATCGAAAACGGCACGCGGCGCGCCTTTGGCCCCAAGGAAGAGGTGTTGCGCGACGTGCTGCGCAACGCCGACCAGATCACCGCCACGGCCGGACAGGCGGCGGGCGTGCAATGACCGATCCCCACATCCCCAGCCGCTGGTCCGCCGCGAAGCCGTTGATCACGGGTACGCTTGCCGTGGGCGTCCTGGTCGGCGGTTTCGGCACTTGGGCCGTCTTTGCCAACATCACCGGGGCCGTCATTGCGCAGGGCCAGATCGAGGTCGACCGCAACCGTCAGGTCATCCAGCACCCCGACGGCGGCGTGGTCGACGCGATCCTCGTCGACGAGGGCGAGGAGGTCGCAGCGGGCGACATGCTGATCCAGCTCGATTCCTCGGCCATCGTCAGCGAACTCGCGGTCGTCGAAGGGCAACTTTACGAAATCCTGTCGCGCCGCGCCCGGTTCGAGGCCGAACGCGACGGCGCGACCGAACTCACGTTTGACCCCCTCCTGCAGGAGGCGGGGGTCGCCGCGGCCGACCTGATGGAGGGGCAGCAGCGCCTGTTCGAGGCGCGGCTCGACAGCCTGCGGAAGGCGACAGAGCAACTGGCCCAGCAGGAGATGCAGATCGCCAGCCAGATCGACGGGATCACGGCCCAGCAGACCGCAATGGTCGAACAGACCGCCCTGATCGAGGAGGAACTGACCGACCAGCAAAGCCTGCTTGACCGCGGTCTGGCGCAGGCCAGCCGCGTGCTGGCGCTGCGGCGCGAGGCATCGAACATGAAGGGTCGGATGGGCGAACTGACAGCCCAGGCGGCACAGGCGGCCGAACGGCGGACCGAGATCGAGATTCAGGTGCTTGGCCTGACCACCACCCGCCGCGAGGAGGCGATCACCCGCCTGCGCGACCTGCAATACAACGAACTCGAACTGTCCGAACGCCGGCGGACCCTGCGCCAGCAGCTTGACCGGCTGGACATCCGCGCGCCGGTGGGCGGCGTGATCTACGGGCTGACGGTCTTTGCGCCGCGGTCGGTGATCCGGCCTGCCGATCCACTGATGTATCTGGTGCCGCAGGACCGCCCGCTGGTCATCGCGACGCGGGTGCAGGTCACGGACATCGACCAGATCCATCTGGGTCAGGACGTGGTTCTGCGCCTCTCGGCCTTCGACCAGCGCCGCACGCCGGAGCTGACCGGACATGTCACGCAGGTCTCGGCCGATGCGTTCCAGAACGAACAGAACGGCGCGTCCTTCTACCGGGCCGAGGTGCAGATGGACGAGGGCGAGATCGACAAGCTGCCCGCCGGCATGACCCTGATCCCAGGTATGCCGGTCGAAGCCTATGTCCGCACGGCAGAGCGGACGCCGATGGAATATTTCCTGAAACCGATGGCCGATTATTTCGCCAAGGCTTTCCGCGACTCCTAGATGGACGCCGCCCCCGCCGCGCCCTAGGTTCGGCCTGAAACACAAGGGAGCCGCGGCGATGAGCACGATCGAGACACGACTGAACGAGCTTGGCATCACCCTGCCCGATGCGCCGGCCCCGGCGGCGAATTACGTCCCCTTCGTGGTGACGGGCAATCAGGTCTGGGTGTCAGGCCAGATTTCCCAAGGCCCGGACGGGCTGATGCAGGGCAAGCTGGGCGACGGGGTCGACGTGGCGGCGGGTGCCGCTGCGGCCCGTGCCTGCGCGCTCAGCCTGCTGGCGCAATTGAAGAAGGCCTGCGACGGCGACCTCGACCGGCTGGTGCGGGTGGTGAAACTGGTGGGCATGGTCAACTGCACCCCGGATTTCACGGATCAGCCGAAGGTCATCAACGGGGCGTCGGATTTCCTTGTCGACGCACTGGGCGACAAGGGGCGACACGCGCGGTCCGCCGTGGGCGTCGCCAGCCTTCCGAGGGGTGTCATGGTCGAGATCGAAGCCGTGTTCGAGATCGCATGATGTTGCCGAAAGCCTTCGTCACGCGGCCCATCGCGCATCGCGCCTTCCACGACAAGGCGCACGGCCGGGTCGAAAATTCCCTCAGTTCCATCAAGGAGGCCATCACCCACGGCTACGGAATCGAGATCGACCTGCAACTGTCCAGCGACGGCGTGCCGATGGTCTTCCACGACTACGACCTGCGGCGGCTGACCATCGAACAGGGGGCAATCGCGCAACGTTCCTCGGCGCAACTGGCGCAGATTCCGCTGATGGGCGACAGCACGACCATTCCGACGCTGGCGCAGGTGTTGCAGGTCGTGGCCGGGCGCGTTCCACTGCTGATCGAGATCAAGGATCAGGACGGCAGCCTTGGCCCGCAGATCGGGCCGATGGGCCGTGCGGTGGCGCAGGTTCTGGCTGGCTACAAGGGGCCGGTTGCGGTCATGTCGTTCAACCCTCATGCCGTGGCCGAGATGGGCAAACTGCTGCCCGACGTGCCGCGCGGCCTGACGACCGGATCGTTCGACCCCGCCGACTGGCCCGCGATCCCGCAGCCCACGTTGGAACGGCTCAGCCAGATTCCCGACTACGGCCATGTCGGTGCCAGCTTCATCAGTCATTATCACAAAGAACTGGATCATCCCCGCGTGAAGGAACTGAACGAACAGCACGGGGCGGCGATCCTGTGCTGGACGATCCGGTCACCCGAGGATGCGACGCAGGCGCGCATCCACGCCGACAACATCACGTTCGAGGGATATGCAGCTTGACGCGCGACGCGATGCGACCACGTAGCGGACCATGAACACCCCCACCGTCGAGATTACCGCCCACCCGTCGCTGTCCGACATCGCGCAGGCCGACTGGGACGCCTGCGCCTGCCCCGGCAACGGGCGGCCAGAGGACCCCTTTACCACCTACAGGTTCCTGAAGGCGCTGGAGGAGTCCGGGTCCGTCGGTGGACGGTCGGGGTGGCAGCCGCGCTACCTGGTGGCCCGCGCCGACGGGCAGGTCATCGCCTGCGCGCCGCTATATGCCAAGGGGCACAGCCAGGGCGAATACATCTTCGATTTCAACTGGGCGCAGGCCTATGAGAACGCAGGCGGCGACTATTATCCGAAATTGCAGATCGCCGTGCCGTTCACCCCGGCGACTGGGCGTCGGTTCCTGACGCGGCCGGGGTTTGAGGCGATGGGGATGGCGGCGCTGGTGCAAGGGGCCGTGCAGATCGCGGCGGACAACGACCTGTCGTCGCTGCACATCACCTTTTGCACCGAAGCCGAGGCATTGGCGGGTGAAAAGATGGGACTGATGCCGCGGGTGGGCCAGCAATTTCACTGGGAGAACCGGGGATACGCGGACTTCGACGCCTTTCTGGCCGACCTGTCCAGCCGCAAGCGCAAGAACATCCGCCGCGAACGGGCCGAGGCGCAGGGTTTCGGTGGGCGAATCGTGGCGCTGTCCGGCGACGCCATCCAACCGCAGCACTGGGACAATTTCTGGCGCTTCTATCAGGACACCGGAAACCGCAAGTGGGGCACGCCCTATTTGACGCGTGCCTTCTTCGACAGGGCACAAGAGACGTTGCGCGAGGACATGCTGCTGGTGCTGGCGCTGGACGGCGACCGGCCCGTCGCGGGGGCGCTGAACTTCATCGGGCGCGACACGCTTTATGGCCGCTACTGGGGCAGCACCGAATATCACCCCAGCCTGCATTTCGAACTGTGCTACTATCAGGCCATTGATTACGCGATACAAAATGGCATGGCCCGGGTCGAGGCTGGGGCGCAGGGCGAACACAAGCTGGCGCGCGGTTACCTGCCGGTCGCGACCCATTCGCTGCACTGGATCAGGGATTCCGCTTTCCGTGACGCGATTGCGCGTTACCTGATCGCTGAAACCCGCGCCGTGGACGAAGAGATCGAGGTGCTGACCGCTTACGGTCCGTTCAAGCGCGATACCCGAGAGGAACAGCAATGACCGAGAAACTGACGCAGGACGAGATCAAGCCACTGCTGGACGCCGGCTGGACGCTCGCCGAGGGCGGCGACGCCATCACCAAGACGTTCGAATTCAAGAACTTCGTGCAGGCGTTCGGCTGGATGACCCGTGCCGCGATCCATGCGGAAAAGCTGAACCATCACCCCGAATGGTCCAATGTCTACAAGACAGTGGAGGTCGCCTTGACCACCCATGACGCGGATGGTTTGACCGCGCTCGACGCGAAGCTCGCGCAGATCATGGACAAACTTTCGGAAGACTGATGCAGAACCTCCTCAATACCCCGATCATCAACGGCACGTCGATCATGGACGTGCTGACCGTCGGATTCCTCGTGTCGGCCTTCGGATCGGTACTGACCGCCATCATCATCCTGATCATCGGCTTCATCATCGGCGGCTGGGTGTCGCGGCGGGTGGAAAGCGTCGGCCGCAATAACCGCCATCTGGACGAGACGCTGTTCATCTTTCTGGGCAACATCGTCCGCTACATCATCATCGGCTTTGCCTTCCTGTTCGTGCTGAACACCTTCGGCGTGCAGACGACCAGCGTCGTGGCCGTCATCGGTGCGGCGGGTCTGGCAATCGGTCTGGCATTGCAGGGCACGCTGTCCAACGTCGCGGCGGGGGTGATGATCATCTTCTTCCGCCCGATCAAGCTGGGCGATTTCGTGACAATCAACGGGCAAAGCGGCACGGTGAAGTCAATCAACCTGAACTTCATCGAAATGGCGAGCATCGGCAACTTCCAGATCATCATTCCGAATTCGGAGGTCTGGGGCAACACGATCGTCAACTATTCCGTCTATCCGCAGCGCCGGGCGGAATGGACCTTTGGCGTGGGCTACGGTGCCAATCTGGCCGAGGCGGAACGGGTGATCCTTGATACGATCATGGCCGACCCGCGCAGCCTGAGTGACCCGGAGCCCTTCATTCAGGTGAACAATCTGAACGCATCCTCGGTGGATTTTCTGGTCCGCATCTGGTGCAGCCGCGCGGATTATTTCCAGTATCAGGCGGACATGACCCGCAAGGTCAAGGAAGCGCTTGACGCCGCAGGCATCGACATCCCCTTCCCCAACCGCACCGTTCATATCGTCAATGACGCGGACTGAAGCAGGGTGCCGGTCGCGCCGCAGCAACGGCGCGACCGGCGGGCTTTCAGCCCATTGCGGCCAGCAGGCTTTCGCCGCCCGACACGTCGCACTGGCCCGGACCCGGTTCCTCGTTCAGGATGGTGACGACGCCGTCCTTGACCAGCATCGCGTAACGCTTGGACCGGTTCACGAACCCGACGGGCGGGGCGCTGAAGCTCATGCCGATCGCCGTGGTGAACGTTGATTCCGCATCTGCCAGCATGGTGATGCCCGCGTCGATGGCCCCCGTTGCGTCGCCCCAGGCCTTCATCACGAAGGGATCGTTGACGGCAATGCAGATGACCTCTTCCACGCCCTTTTCGCGCAGGGCAGGCAAGGTGCGGATGAAGCTGGGGACGTGGGCCGAGGTGCAGGTGCCGGTATAGGCGCCCGGCAGGCCGAAGATCACGACCGTCCGGCCCTTGACCTTATCCGTGATCGAGACGGCATGCGGCCCTTCGGTGCCCATCGTCAGAACCGAAGCGTCGGGCAGCGTATCCCCTGTGGTGATGGTCATGGTGCGTCATCCTTCTTGAATTGCCACTGTCACGCGAAGGCATATAGGGTGCGCCGCAAGAGGACCAGAGAAGGGATGCGGCAGGATGCGCAGGATCGTGGTGATCGGCGGCGGACAGGCGGCAGCGGCATTGATCGGCAAGCTTGTGGCCGAAGGCGTGCAGGACGGCATCACGCTGGTCTGTGCGGAACCCATCGTGCCGTATCAGCGCCCGCCCCTGTCCAAGGCCTATCTGCTGGGCGAGATGTCGCGCGACAGGCTCTTTTTCCGGCCCGAAGGCTGGTATGCCGAAAACGGCGTCACGGTTCTGCTGGGGACCCGCGCGGTGGGCGTCGATGCCGCGGCACGGACAGTGACGCTGTCGGGCGGCTGCGTGCTGGCCTATGACGACCTCGTGCTGACGACGGGGGCTTGGCCCCGCACGCTGCCCGCCGCGATCGGCGGCACGCTGGACAACGTCTATGCGGTGCGTGACCTGTCGGATGCGGATGCGATGGCCCCGGCCTTTGCCGCAGGCGCGCGCTGCCTGATTGTCGGCGGAGGTTATATCGGGCTGGAGGCGGCGGCGGTCGCGGCCAAGCGCGGCGTGACCGTCACGCTGGTCGAGGCGGCATCGCGCATCCTGCAACGAGTCGCCTGCGTCGAGACCTCGGATTTCTTTCGCGCGTTGCATCGCAGTCATGGCGTCGACATCCGGGAAGGCACGGGGCTAGTACGCCTGACCGGAGACGGCGCGGTGACTGGCGCGGAACTTGCGGACGGCACGCGGCTTGACATCGACTTTGCCGTGGTCGGCGTCGGCATCCAGCCCGACACGGCACTGGCGGACGGCGCTGGTCTTGCGCTGGACAACGGCATCGCCTGCGACGCCCATGGCCGCACGTCGGACACGCACATCTGGGCGGCGGGCGACTGCGCCTCGACCCCCTGGCGCGGGGACCGGGTGCGGATCGAAAGCGTCGGCAACGCCATCGACCAGGCGGAAATCGTGGCGCACAACCTGCTGGGCCGCGATGTGACCTATACGCCGGCACCCTGGTTCTGGTCGGACCAATACGATTGCAAACTCCAGATCGCGGGCCTGAACACCGGCTATGACGCGGTGCATGTCAAGGCGGGCGCGGACGGCGCGCGGTCGCACTGGTATTACCGGGGCGGCGATCTGATCGCCATCGACGCCATGTCGGACGTGCGCAACTACATGGTCGGCAAGCGGCTGATCGAAGCGGGCAGAAGCCCCGCCCCCGCCGTCGTGACGGACCCTGCGACGGACATGAAGGCGCTGCTGCGGGCGTGAGGATCATTGCCGGCACACATCGCGGAACAGCGCTCGTCCCCGTCGGTGAGGGTGATGTGAATGCGCATTTGCGGCCGACTTCGGACCGGGTGCGCGAAAGTCTGTTCAATGTGCTGCAAGGCGGTCGGTTCGGCGATCCGGTGCGCGGGGGCCGCGTGCTCGACCTGTTCGCGGGCACCGGCGCGCTGGGGTTGGAAGCGCTGTCGCGCGGGGCCAGTCACGCGACTTTTGTCGATGACGGCGCGGTGGCGCAAAAGCTGATCGCGGGCAACATCGTCAAACTGCGGCGCGGGCCGGACTGCACGGTGCTGCGCTGCAAGGCCGACATGATCCCGCCCGGTGAGGCCTGCGGTCTCGTGTTCCTCGATCCGCCTTACGGGCTGAACCTGGGCCTGCCTGCCTTGCGCGCGGCGCGGGCGGCAGGCTGGATCATCCCCGGCACGGTCATCGTCTGGGAAGAGCGCACCGCCCAGATCGCCCCGCAAGGGTTCCGGGCCGGCGACAGCCGCCGTTATGGCGACACCTGGATTACTGTGATGGAGGCCATATGATCCCAGACCTCGTGATCTTCGACTGCGACGGCGTGCTGGTGGATACAGAGCCGGTGACGGACCGCATCATCGCTGCCAACCTGACCCGGCACGGCCTGCCGATCCAGCCGCAGGAAATCCACACGCTTTTTGCCGGTGGCACGCTGAAACTGGTGGGCGAGGAGGCGGCGCGGCGCGGCGCCGTCCTGCCGCCCGACTGGCTGGAGGCCGCCTATGAGGAGGTCTATGCGGGACTGCGCGCCGGGGTCGATGTCGTGCCGGGGGTATTGAACCTGATCGACCGGCTGGAGACGGCGGGCATCGCCACGGCCATCGCGTCGAACGGTCCGATGCAGAAGATGCAGATTTCGCTGGCCGCGTCCGGTCTGTTGCAGCGGTTCGACGTGCGCATCCATTCGGCCTACGATCACGCGCCAAAGCCCGCGCCGGACCTGTTGCTGCACGCGATGAAGGTGGCAGGGGCCGATCCCGCGCGCACATGGATGGTCGACGACATGCCCGCCGGATGGCGTGCGGCACAGGCGGCGGGCTGCGGCTGCTTTGCCTATGTGGCAGAGGGTGGACCGGCGCGCGCGGCCGAATACGCCGTCACGCCGGTTACGGACATGGCGCAGATCGCTGTGGCGCTGGGGGTCTAGGCGCGCCGCACCGGGCAGGATGCGGCGCGACTGTCGTTCAGTCGGTCGCCGTGCCGCGTGCGGCGGTCATCGCATCGGTGGCGTCCTGCACCAGCGCCGCGCCGTCGAACCCCTGCTCGTCCATCTCGGCGATCCAGTCGGCGCGGACTTCGTCCCCCAGCGCCTTGATCCGCGCGGTTTCGGGTTTTGAGATCACGGCGATTTCGTTCCCCGCATCCTCCATCACGGCGCGCCCGTCGGCGTCGCCGATGTCATGCGCCTTTCCCGCCCAGCGGCTGGCCATCAGGCCTGAGTTCGCGTCGATCACGGCGCGCAGGTCCGCAGGCATCGCGTCATAGACGCCCTTGTTCATCGCCCAGAGGAAATAGAGATTGTAGAGAGCATCCTCCCCCGCGACGTCGGTGTGGCTGTCGGTCAGCTCGTCCAGCTTGAGGCTTGGCGACATTTCCCAGGTGATGACGCCGCCGTCGACGACGCCGCGCGACAGCGCCTCGGTGAAGGCTGGCACGGGCATGCCGATGGGCTGCGCGCCCATCGCGGTCAGCAGGTCGGTGGCGGGGCGGGACGGGCCGCGCAGCTTGACGCCCGCCAGATCCTCGATCGCGGTGACACCGGGGCCGGTCTTGTGGATGATGCCGGGGCCGTGCATGTGCGCCGCGATCAAATGGACGTCGGCGAAGTCGTCCATCAGATGGGCCTGCGTATAGTGCCAGGCGGCCTCTGACGCCTCCTCACCCGATTTGGGCGTCATGAAGGGCAGTTCCAGCGCCTCGGCGGCTGGGAAACGGCCGGGTTCGTAGGACGGGATGACCCAGCCGCCGTCGATGGCACCGTCGCGGATCAGGTCATACTGGCTGGGGGCGGCCCCGCCCAGTTGCATGAACGGATATAGCTCGACCTTGATACGCCCGTCGGACTGTTCCGCGATGGCATCCGCCCAGGGCTGCATGAAATGCGTGGGATTGGCACTGGCGGGCGAGACGAAGTGCTGGAACCGCAGCGTGACCTCTTGTGCGGCAAGGGGGGTGGACAGGGCAAGCGCGGCCGCAAGCGCGGCGGCAAGGGACTGGTGCATGACTGCATCCTTCTGCTGACGATCGGGGGGGCCACCGCTAGTGGTGCGCATCACATGGCTGTGACCGACGTGGATTGCAAGTCGTCGGTCACTGTTTTTCCGGTCCGGTGATGCGGCCATCAGGCCGCAGGGCCTCGGCCAGCATAGGCGGTGGCGACGGATCAGACGATCTGTGTCGGATAGAAGCGACCGGCGGGCGAGGTGGTGAAGACCTCGCATCCCTGCGCCGTGATGCCGATGGAATGTTCGAACTGGGCGGACAGCGACTTGTCGAAGGTCACGGCGGTCCAGTCGTCGGCCAGCACCTGCGTTTCCGGCCGCCCGAGGTTGATCATCGGCTCGATAGTGAAAAACATGCCCTCCTCCAGCACGGCACCGGTGCCGGGGCGACCGTAGTGCAGCACGTTGGGCGGCGCATGAAACACGCGGCCCAGACCGTGACCGCAGAAGTCGCGCACGACGGACATGCGCTGGCTTTCCGCATAGGTCTGGATCGCGTGGCCGATGTCGCCGAAGGTGTTGCCGGGTCTTGCGGCCTCGATCCCCTTCATCAGGCTGTCGTGCGTCACCTCGATCAGGCGGGCAGCCTTGGGCGACGGTGTGCCTGCGACATACATGCGGCTGGTGTCGCCATACCAGCCGTCGACGATCACGGTGACGTCGATGTTCAGGATGTCGCCTTCCTTCAGCTTGTCGTCGTCACGCCGCTTTTCGAGGTTCTTGGAAATCGTCTCGTCGCGACCCTTGGGGATCGGGGCACCGGGGATGCCGTGGCAGACGACGTGGTTGACGGAAATGCAGCTTGCGTGCTGATAACCGCGATAGCCCACGGTGGCCGTGGTCGCACCCGCCTGCGCCACCCAGTCGGTGATCAGTTGGTCGAGTGTGGCAGTCGATTGCCCCGGCACCACATGATCGGCGATGTCGTCGAGAATCTGCGCAGCGAGCCTGCCGGCGCGGTTCATGCCGCCGAAGTCCGAAAGCGCGTGCAGACGGATGCCATCGCGGGTCAAATGGGTGGTGTCGGTCATCGTGTCGGTCCCGCAAGCTGCTGTTCGTTCCGCACATATGCGGTTTTGCCGTCCGGTTCCACCCCGTCAAAGGGCCAGCGGCCTGACCTGCCCCAGCGTGACCGCGTGCGGGCTGATCGTGCAATCCATCGCCAGCACCTCGACCCCCTGCGCGCGGGCGTCATCGAAAGCTGCGGCATAGGCCGGGTCGATGTCGCGGGCTACCGTCAAGGTGGTGCAGTCGGTCCGCGTGATCAGGTAAAGCACCATCGCGCGATGCCCCTGCGCCACCATCCGCGCCAGATCGCCCATGTGCCGCGCACCGCGCTGGGTCACGCTGTCGGGAAACTCGACCAGCGGCGGGGTGCGGCAGAAGTTCGCGCTCTTGACCTCGATGTAGAGGTCGGGACCGCCGCCCGTCAGCAGGAAATCGACGCGGCTGGCGTCAGCATACTTCACCTCTGGCCGGATGGTGTCGTGACCCGCAGTTCCCGGCACGCCCCCCGCGCGCAACCCTTCGGCGACGATGCGGTTCGCAAGCGACGTGTCGACGCAGACGAAATCGCCGTCCCGTTCCAACAGGCGCCAGCCAAAGTTCAGCTTTGTGCGCGGGTTGTCGTTGGGTTCCAGCCAGATGCGGCTGCCCGGGATCGCGGTGCCGGTCATCGCACCGGGGTTGGCGACATGTGCCGTGACTGCGGTGCCGTCATCCAGCACCGCGTCGGCCAGAAAACGCTTGTAACGGCGGATCAGCGTGGCGGGGATCAGGGGCGTGGCAAAGTCCATCGCCGGGGCTATACCGTGACCAACACCCAAGGAGAAGCCGATGCCAAACCCCACTGCCGCGATGCTTGTCATCGGAGACGAGATCCTGTCCGGCCGGACCCGCGATTCCAACATGAACCATCTGGCAAAGGCGCTGACAGCCGTGGGCATCGAGCTGAAGGAAGCGCGCGTCGTTAGCGACGATCAGGCAGCCATCGTTGCAGCGGTGCGGGCGCTGTCGGACGCCTACGACCACGTCTTCACCTCTGGCGGGATCGGGCCGACCCATGACGACATCACGGCGGATGCGATGGGCGCGGCCTTTGGCGTGCGGGTAGACGTGCGCGACGACGCCCGCGCGCTGCTTCAGGCGCATTACGACCGGGTGGGGACGACGCTGAACGACGCGCGGCTGCGCATGGCCCGCATCCCCGACGGGGCCAGTCTGATCGACAACCCGGTCAGCACCGCGCCGGGGTTCACCATCCGCAACGTCAATGTCATGGCCGGTGTGCCGTCGGTGTTCGAGGCGATGGTGGCGAGCGTGATCAGCAGGCTCGCCCACGGTGCGCCGCTGCTGTCGGAAACGTGGCGGATCATGCGCGGCGAGGGTGACGTGGCGGCCCCCTTGGCGCAGATCGCGCAGGATCACCCGGACCTGAGCCTCGGGTCGTATCCGTTCCAGAAGGACGGCATCTACGGCACCAACATCGTGATCCGGGGGACCGATGCGGTCCGCGTGCAGGCCGCGATCGCGCAGGTGCAGGCACTGTTTCCCGCATGACCGACTGGAGCGCCGTGATCGACGCGACCTGGCCCGCTGCCGAACGGCGCGAGGTGGGGTCCTGGGTCATCCGCACCGGCAAGGGCGGCGGCAACCGGGCGAGTGCGGCGACGGCCACCGGGCCGGTCACGGCAGCCGATGTGACGCAGGGGGCGCAGGCGATGCAGGACCTTGGGCAAGAGGTCGTGTTCATGTGCCGCGACGGCGAGGATGCGCTGGACCTTTTGCTGGCCGACGCAGGCTACATCATTCGCGACGCGACGCTGATCCGGGCCTGCCCCGTGGCCGATCTGACACGCGATCCGGTGCCGCCGGTCACCGCCTTTACCGTCTGGCCGCCGCTGGCCGCCCAGCGCGACATCTGGGCCAAGGGGCAAATCGGACCGGAACGGCTGGCCGTGATGGACCGGGCTGGCGGGCCGAAGACCACGATCTTTGGCCGCATCGACGACCGGCCAGCGGGAACGCTGTTCGTGGCGGTCCACGGCGAGACCGCCATGCTACACGCGCTGGAGGTGGTGCCCGAACACCGGCGCAAGGGATTGGCGCAGCACCTGACCCGCGCCGCCGCACGGTGGGCGCAGCGACAAGGGGCGACCCGGTTCAGCCTGCTGGTCACGGCGACGAATGCCGGTGCCAACGCGCTTTACGCCGGACTTGGGTTGTCTCAAGTTGGGAGCTACCATTACCGGGTCTTGCCGAAGGAACAGCCATGACCGACCGCCCTACCGCCCTCGATCTGCCACAGGTGGACCCGCTGCCGCCCGCGACGCAGAAATACTTCGACATCTGTCAGGACAAGCTGGGCATGGTGCCGAACGTGCTGCGGGCCTATGCCTTCGATATCGACAAGCTGGATGCCTTCACACCACTTTACAACGATCTGATGCTGGCGGACTCGGGCCTGACGAAGCTGGAGCGCGAGATGATCGCGGTCGTGGTGTCCTCGATCAACAAGTGCTTCTACTGCCTGACCGCCCACGGGGCCGCCGTGCGGCAGTTGTCCGGCGATCCCGCGCTGGGCGAGATGATGGTGATGAACTGGCGCGCCGCCGCACTGGACGCACGCCAGACCGCGATGCTGGCATTCGCGGAAAAGCTGACTGTGGACAGCGCCCGCATCGTCGAGGACGACCGGCAGCTGCTGCGCGACGCGGGCTTTGACGACCGTGGCATCTGGGACATCGCGTCCGTGGCCGCGTTCTTCAACATGACGAACCGCGTGGCGTCGGCCACGGACATGCGCCCCAATCCCGAATATCACGCCCAGGCCCGATGATCCGCAGCCTTGGCCTGCTGCTGCTGTGGCCCGGCGCGTTGACGGCACAGGTCCTGACCCTGCCCGGCAATGCCACGCTGGAGGTCGAGGAGGTCGAACCGCTGGACAGCTATGACCTGCCCACCGGTCCCTGGGATGGCATGCGGGTGCCGGCGCAGGTGGTGGAGGGTGCCACGACGCGGCAGGTCTGGCGTGTGGCGGCCGAGGGGCTCGCCAGCCTGCAATTGCTGCGGCCGCTGCGCGACCAGTTGCGCGCGGCCGGCTACGAGGTGATTCTGGAATGCGACACTGAAGGCTGCGGTGGCTTCGATTTCCGGTTCGGCACGGCCGTCGCGGCACCGCCCGCGATGCAGGTGGACCTGTCCGATTTTCGGTACCTGTCGGCGACACGGCGCGATGCGGACGGGTTGCGCGCCGTCAGCCTGCTGGTCAGCCGCACGCCGCAGGCGGGATTCGTGCAGGTGATCCGGGTGGTGCCAGTGGGGGCCGAGGCCCCTGATCTGACGGCCCCCACGGCACAGGCCGTCCGCGCCCCCGGTCCGTCAACGACCGGCAATCTGGCGCAGGCCCTGGCTGACACGGGCCACGCGGTGCTGGACGGCGTCACCTTCGGCTCTGGCACCGTCACGTTGGAACAGGCCGACCTGCCCGCCTTGCAGGCGCTGGCTGACTACATGGCGGAAAACCCGGCGCTGCTGGTCAGCATCGTGGGCCATACGGACAGCGAAGGTGGACTGGATGGCAACATCGCAATCTCTCGTCGTCGAGCGGCGGCGGTGGTCGAACGGCTGGTCGCGGATCATGGCGTCGCGCGGGGACGGCTGACGGCGGCGGGCATGGGATATCTGTCACCGATCGCCAGCAACCTCGATCCCGCGGGGCGAGAGGCGAACCGCCGGGTGGAGGCCGTGGTCACAGGCCCGATCGAATGAGTGCGGTGCGCTGACGTCGCATCGAAGGGCCAGAGGCCCGTCTATCCGCCGGGGGCGCTGCCCCCGGACCCCCGGGATATTTTCGACCAGAAGAAAGGCAAACTCGACCTGAATGTCATCTCTCGTGTGGCTGGACCGTGTGAGAGACGCGGACAGAACAGGGAAGTGCAGCAGCCCTACCAGGCGTCGGGTCCCTTGTCGGCGAAGGCATGGACCAGGAAATCGATGAAGGCACGGACCTTGGGCTGGGTGAAGCGGCCCGGCGGATAGACCGCGTAGATGCCCTGCGTATCGGCGGGCAGATCGGGGATCGCTTCCTCGACCAGGCCCTTGGCCATCGCGTCGCCGTAAAGGAAACTGGGCAGATAGGCGATGCCGAGGCCGCCGATGCAGGCGTTCAGCAGTGATTGCCCGTCATTGACCGTCAGCCAGCCGGCGGTGCGGACCTGACGCTTTTCGCCCGAGGGGGCGATCAGCTTCCACACGGCAGAATTCGCGGCGTTGGAGTAGTGCAGCAGTTTGTGATCGTTCAGGTCATCGATCTTGTCCGGGCGACCGTGTTTCGCGAAATATCCGGGGCTTGCGATCATCCGGCGCGTCGTGTCGGTCAGCTTGCGGGCGCGCAGGGTGGAATCCTCAAGCTCTCCGATGCGGACGGCCATGTCGAAGCCTTCGGAGATCAGTTCGACGTAGCGGTTGTTCAGGACCATGTTCACGGTGATGTCGGGGAATTCCGACAGGAAGTCGCCCAGTACCGGCGACAGGTGGTTCACGCCAAAATCGGTGGCGACGGAAATGCGCAACAGGCCCGAGGGCGCGGACTGCATGGAGGTCACGAGCGCATCCGCCTCGCCCGCGTCGTTCAACACGCGGCGGGCGCGGTCATAATAGGCCAGGCCGATTTCCGTCGGGCTGACGCGACGGGTGGTGCGGTTCAGCAGGCGCGCGCCAAGGCGTGCCTCGAGCGAGGAAACGTGCTTGGAGACGGCGGATTTCGAGATCCCCATTTTCTTCGCCGCGTCAGTAAAGCCGCCCTGGTCCACGACCGTGGCAAAGGCTTCCATTTCGGTAAGGCGATCCATGCCGGTGTCCTAACGCTAAAAACTGATGCGCCAGTCATGGTCGTCAATCTGGGCAGGTTTGGGGCGCGGGCCTGACAATAAGGGGGTTTTGCCAAGGACTGGTGCGCAGGACGAAACAACTTTCGCGGGTAATCAGTCGGAGGATGCGGTTGCGATGGACCGGGAGATCAAGGCCCCGATCAGTGCGGCACCGACGGGCGAGGGATGCGTCAGGTCGCCGTCGTAAAGGCTCAGGTCGGCGGGATCGATCGCGTCCTTGGCATCGACGAAGATGATGGCCACATCGTCGTTTGCCAGCAGGTCGAGGCGGCGGGACAGCTCTGTCAACTCGTCCGCGCAGGGGGCGAAGGGGCCACCGGCAATGGATGTGCCATAGTAGCCCAGCAAGGCTATCCGGTGGCCGCGTGCGGCGAGAGTGCGGGCGAAATCGGCCATGGCACCGCCTTGCCCGTCGGGCGTCACGAGAGCGTCGAGCGTGTCGTCACAGCCGGCGCAGCCGCAGGTGCGCTTCAGGTCGTTGGCCCCGCCGTTCACGATGACCCAGTCCCAGGGGCCTTCGCGGTATTGGTTGGGAATCGACCGCAGGAACCGCGCGCCGGACACGCTGCGATTGTCCACGGCCCGGCCCGTGGCCTGCGCCGCGACCCGTGGAATGTCGCCGCCCGACAGGCGGTTCCAGGACAGAATGCTGTCACCGACAGCCAGCATCGTGACGGGCCCTTGCTGCGGTGCAGCGCAACCGGCCAGCAACAGGCAGAGGGCGAGGCGGCGGATCACAGCGCCGCCGCAAGGCGGGTGCCCTGGTCGATGGCACGCTTTGCATCCAGCTCGGCGGCCACATCGGCACCGCCGATGACATGGGCAGCGATGCCCTTGGCCGCGAGGACGTCGGCAAGGCTGCGCTCGCTTTCCTGACCGGCACACAGAACGATGGTGTCGGCGGCGATCAGGGTCGGGTTTTCGCGCGCCGCACCGAAGGTGACGTGCAGACCGTCCGCGTCGATGCGTTCGTAGTTCACCCCGCCCACCATCGCGACGTCCTTCATCTGCAAGGACGCGCGGTGAATCCAGCCGGTCGTCTTGCCAAGGCCCTTGCCGACCTTGGTGGCCTTGCGTTGCAGCAGCGTGACCTTGCGCCTGGGGGCTTCCGGTTGCGGGCCGTCCGGGGACAGGCCGCCGCGCTGAATGGCGGGGTCGGTGACGCCCCATTCTGCCATCCAGGCGGGCAGGTCCAGCGTCGGGCTGTCGCCGGTCACGAGGTATTCCGCCACGTCGAACCCGATGCCGCCCGCCCCGATGATCGCGACGTTTTCACCCACGACGGCTTTGCCGCGCAGCACGTCGATATAGGAAAGCACGTTCGGGCCGTCCTGCCCCGGAATTGCCGGATCGCGGGGACGCACGCCGGTGGCGATGATGACGTGGTCGAAATCGGCCAGGTCATCGACGCAGACGCGGGTATTCAATCGAAGGTCGATCTTCGATTCCGCCACGCTGGTGCGATACCAGTCGACGAGGCCGTGAAACTCCTCCTTGCCCGGCACCTGTCGCGCCATGTTGAGCTGGCCGCCGATGTCGTCGCCCGCATCGAAAAGCGTGACCTCATGCCCGCGCGCAGCGGCCGTCAGGGCGGCGGACAGGCCGGCGGGGCCAGCCCCCACGACGGCGACTTTTGCGGCAGTCGTGACTGGCGGCAGGGTCAGTTCAGTTTCGTGGCAGGCGCGCGGATTGACGAGGCAGGACGACAGCTTGCCACCGAAGGTATGGTCGAGGCAGGCCTGATTGCACGCGATGCAGGGCGCGATGGTCTCCGCGCGGCCGCGTGCGGCCTTGGCGACGAAATCGGGATCGGCGAGGAATGGGCGCGCCATGCTGACCATGTCGGCGCAGCCGTCGGCCAGCACATCCTCCGCCACCTGCGGCGTATTGATACGGTTGCTGGTGATGATCGGGATTGCGACCTGACCCATCAGTTTTTGCGTGACCCAGGCAAAGGCGCGGCGCGGGACGGATGTGGCGATGGTCGGCACGCGTGCCTCGTGCCAGCCGATGCCGGTGTTCAGGATCGTGGCCCCTGCCGCCTCGATCGCCTTGGCGAGCAGCACGACCTCGTCGAAGGTGGACCCGTCGGGGATCAGATCGATCATCGACAGGCGATAGATGATGATGAAATCGGGCCCGACGGCGGCACGCGCGCGGCGCACCACCTCGACCGGCAGGCGCATCCGGTTCGCGTAGCTGCCGCCCCAGTCGTCGGTGCGCTTGTTGGTGTGGGTGACAAGGAACTGGTTCAGGAAATAACCTTCCGACCCCATGATCTCGACCCCGTCGTAACCCGCTTCGCGGGCGCGGCCAGCGGCGGTGACGATGTCGGCGATCTGCTTTTCGATCCCCGCAGCGTCCAGTTCGGTGGGCGCAAAGGGCGAGATCGGGGATTTGATGGCCGAGGGGGCCACGCATTTGGGGCCGTAGGCGTAGCGACCCGCGTGCAGGATCTGCATCGCGATCTTGCCGCCCGCGTCATGCACCCGGTCGGTGACGATGCGGTGGTTCGAGATGTCCTGGTCCGTGAACAGACCCGCAGCCCCGGGGAAAACGCCGCCTTCGACGTTCGGGGCCATGCCGCCCGTGACCATCAGCGCGACCCCGCCGCGCGCGCGGGTGGCGTAGAATTCAGCGACGCGGTTCCAGTCGCGGGTCTCTTCCAGCCCCGTATGCATGGACCCCATCAGCACCCGGTTCCTCAGCGTGGTAAAGCCGAGGTCGAGCGGCGCGAGCAGGTGCGGATAGTCGGTCATGGTCTGGTCCCCCTGCCGCGCAATCTGCCGCAAGGGTCGCTCCGCGTCACCCCCAACGCGGCGTCACTCCTCGACCGCGGTTTCGAGGCAGTGACGGCGAAACGCCCGCTTCAGCATGTCGAGTTCGTCGCGCATCAGGTCCATTTCGGCGCGGATATCCTCGGCCAGCGATTCCCCTGCCAGAAAGGCGAAGCTGGCGAGCGTGTCGCCGCCGGTGGTGTCCGCGATGACGAAGGTCTGGACACCATCGGCGATACGGTCGGCCGGGATCGGCGCGTCGACGCGCCAGGTGCCGTCGTCCTGCCGCACGCTGGTCAGGCCGGTCAGCGGCTCTCCCTTGTGGGTCAGACTTAGCGTGGGCGCGTCGTCGCCCGCATGGCCGGTCAGGATGCCGGTCCAGACGCCACCGATGATGCGGGATTTGGTCAGGGTCAGGTCGGACATCGGGCCTCCGTCAAGCTAGATTTCGGCGCGCGGGTAACGGCAGACCGTCACGTCGCGCAGGGTGATCTGGTTCATCTCCGGCCCCTCGAAGATCAGGTCCAGCCATGCCTTCTCGATCCGCCTTTCGTTGAGGTCGCTGTAGGCGAGATCGAATTCCACGATGCTTTCGCCACGCTGGAGCGGCAATTCCTGCACCGTGGTTTCAGTGTTCGGACCATGCTTGATGTTCAGGCGGGCAAAGATTTCCAGCGGCTTTTCGACCTCGACGATGGCCGAAACGCGGACGATGTGACGCTTGCTCATGCCGTGGACGGCCTCTGGCGGCATGTCGAGGACAAGCGACAGGAACGACCCGTCGAAGCGAAAGACATCGAGACGCAGACCGAAGGGTGCGAGATCCTCTTCACGCGTGTTGCGAACCTGGCGCAGGGTGAGTTCGCTGATCTCGCAATCGTGGAACAGGGTGACCTCGTCGCCAAGGCTGGTGCGGCTGGCCACGGCCGTCATGCCCTTGCGCCGCAAGGGACCGCGCCAAAGTTGCGGCCGCCAGGACCAGAGTGTGCCGCCGGGGCGGGAAAAGGCGTTGGACCCGATGCGCGGCAAGGCGAGGCGGCTGTCCGCGACGTGGATCAGTTCGGCCAACCGCGCCGAAAGGTCGCGGGCCTGCTGTCGCTGACTGCGCAACGTCTGAAGCTCTGCCATCGGGGCCATGCGGGCGGCACGGGTCCAGCGCCGCAGCACGCGGGCGTGCAGCATCGCCTCGATCACGCTGTCGGTCCTGCGCCCCATGTCGGCCCTTTTTGTCGATGCTTTGGTTCTATCTGGCAAGTTGTTTCCAGAAAGGAAACAAGAGCCTGCGATCAGGCGTCAGTCTGTGGTGCACCATTGGCGGCGCGCAACACCGCCAGCGTCGCATCGAGGAGCGCCCGCGACCGGGATTGCGACAGTGCCACGTCCGACAGCCCCCGCACCGAGATCGTGACCAGCCGTCCGTTGATGTCGGTGAACATGCGCCAGGCCTGCGGCTGGGTGCCGCTGATGCCGGGGGGGCCGGCGTCTTCGGTATAGACGGCGACGGCATTGGGATCGGTCTGGGTCAGGCGCACGGCGACCGGCCCGCCGATGGCAGAGGCCGAGAGCAGCGCCGCCCCTTGCGGCGTGTCCATGAAGGCGCTGAACGCGTCCTCCTGCCCTTGGACAACGGCGCTGTCCACGGCCCCGACCTGGACCGTGATCAGGGCGATGGCCGCGGGATAGGCGTCGCTGTCGTCGGCCGTCATGGCGGCACAGGCCGCCAGCAGGGCAAAGCCTTCGCGCGGTTTCGTGACAACCGGATCGACGCAATACCCTTGCGGCCCCTGCACGTTGACCGCGTTGGCCAGCCGGACCGAGGCGGGCGGCGGACCGGATGGGTTGAGCATCGGTTCGCACGCAGCCAGACCAGCCGCTGCGACAGCCCAGAGGGCAATCCGGCGCAACATGGTCCCTAGAGGTCCATGTAGATGTGTTTTTCGTGCTTGGCCCCGGGATGCGTCACCGCCCCCTGCCGCGCGCCACCGACAAGCTGGGCGTATTTCCACAGCGCGCCCGAGGCGTAGATCGTTTCCCGCGGGCCGGCCCATGCGGCGCGGCGTTTGTCGAATTCCGTGTCGCTGACATTCGCCGACAACTCTCCGGTCAAGGCGTTGATGGTGATGATGTCGCCGTCCTGCAACAGGGCAATGGGACCGCCGCGCGCGGCCTCTGGCCCGACGTGGCCGACGCAGAACCCGCGCGTGGCACCCGAAAAGCGGCCGTCGGTGATGAGAGCGACCTTCTTGCCCATGCCCTGACCGGACAGGGCGGCGGTGGTCGCCAGCATCTCGCGCATGCCCGGGCCGCCGGCGGGGCCTTCGTTGCGGATGACCAGCACCTCGCCTTTCTTGTAGGTGCGCGCCTTGACGGCGGCAAAGGCATCCTCCTCGCATTCGAAAACGCGGGCGGGGCCGGAAAAGACCTGCTGGTCCTCGGTCATGCCGGCGACCTTCACGATGGCCCCTTCGGGGGCCACGTTGCCGCGCAGGCCGACGACACCGCCGGTCTTGGTGATCGGGTTGTCGATAAAGTGGATGGTCTTGCCGTCGGGGTCACGGGTGATCTTGTCGATCTCTTCGCCGATGCTGTAGCCCGAAGCGGTCATGCAATCCTCGTGCATCAGGCCGGCCTTGCGCAGCTCTTTCATCACGACGGGGATGCCGCCGGCGTCATACAGGTCCTTGGCGACCGCCTGACCGCCCGGCTTCATGTCGACGAAATAGGGCGTGTCCTTGAAGATGTCGCAGACGTCCCACAGGTCGAAATCGATCCCGGCTTCGTGCGCCATCGCGGGCAGGTGCAGGCCGGCGTTGGTGGACCCGCCGGTGCAGGCCACGACGCGGGCGGCGTTTTCCAGCGACTTGCGCGTGACGATGTCGCGGGCGCGGATGTTCTGCTCGATCAGGTGCATGACGGCGTGACCCGATGCCACGCCATACTGCCCACGATCCTTGAACGGTGCCGGCATCCCCGAGGAGTTCAGCAGCGCCAGACCGATCGCCTCGCTGACGCAGGCCATCGTGTTGGCAGTGAACTGGCCGCCGCAGGCCCCTTCGGACGGGCAGGCCACCTTTTCGAGGACGGCCAGCTGTTCGTCGGTCATCTCTCCGTTCTGGTAACGGCCCACCGCCTCGAACATGTCCTGCACGGTCAGGTCGCGGCTGGCGAAATCGGCGGGAACATCGGCACCTTCCGGCACCTTGCCCGGCAGGATCGAGCCGCCATACATGAAGACCGACGGCACGTTCAGACGGATCATCGCCATCATCATGCCCGGCAGCGACTTGTCGCAACCGGCAAGGCCGACGAGGGCGTCATAGCCGTGGCCGCGCATCGTCAGTTCGACGGAATCCGCGATGGCCTCGCGCGAAGCAAGAGAAGAGCGCATCCCCTCATGCCCCATCGCGATGCCGTCGGTGACGGTGATCGTGGTGAATTCGCGGGGCGTTCCGTGGGCTTCCTTTACGCCGCTTTTCACGGACTGGGCCTGCCAGTTCAGCGCGATATTGCAGGGTGCGGCCTCGTTCCAGCAGGTGGCGACCCCGACGAAGGGCTGTGCGATGTCTTCCTCGGTCAGGCCCATCGCGTAGTAATAGGACCGGTGCGGCGCGCGCGCGGGGCCTTCGGTGACGTGACGGCTGGGCAGACGGGATTTGTCGGGGCGGTTGGTGGCCATGGATACGGGTCCTTTCGTGTTGGCAATGGTCTAATTTGCGACATGCCCTGACACAAGCCGCAATGCGGGGTCTTGCGATCCCATACCCCGGCGGGCAAGGCTGCATCCTACCCGCAGCCGGAGGCGCGATGCCGTTCCAGACCGCCGCCTTCGCGGCCTTCACAGCGCCCGCCCGAGCCCGACCTGCCCTGTGGCGGCTGATCCTTGGCCTGATGCTAATTGTCGGCATCTATGCGGCGGTGGTCATCGCCGCCTTTTCCTTCGCGCCCTTTTTGCCGAACGACATGGCGTGGCGCGGCACGACGCCCCTGTCGATGAGCCTGATGATGGGCTCCTTCGCCGGGGTCGTCTTTGGCGTCTTCATCGCCGTACGGTTGCTGCACGCCCGTGCACCTGCGACTCTGTTCGGCCCGCCGGCCCGCGTTGTGCGAGACTTCGGACTGGCGCTGGGGGTCTTTGCGGTGGCACAGGGGCTGAACCTGTGCCTGTGGGCCTGGGTCTATGACGCAACGCCGGTGCACGGGCTGGATCATGTCCTGACATGGCTGCCCTGGGCCGTCCTGCTGGTGCTGGTCCAGACGGGTGCCGAAGAGCTGGTCTTTCGCGGCTATATCCTGCAGCAACTGGCGGCGCGGTTCCGCAATCCGGTGATCTGGTTCGCCTGCCCGCCGGTGCTCTTCGCCGCGCTGCACTGGGACCCGGTGACGAACGGTGCGCTGAACGGGCTGGTCGTGGTGATGATCGGCGTCACCGGTCTGGCCTGGGCCGACATCACGCGGATCAGCGGCAGCATCGGTGGCAGCTGGGGCTGGGGCTGGCATTTCGCCAACAACGCCTTTCTGATGATCGTGCTGGGCAACATGGGCCAGATGGATGCCTTTGCCAGCCATGCGACGCCTTACGCGATCACCGACATGCCGTTGCTGCCGGTCATGGCCGATCTGGTCACGCAGATCGCGATCTGGCTGGTGCTGCGCCGTCTGCTGCGGCGCGACGCGCGGAACTGAGATTGCGCGCACAGCGCGGCTGGGTCACACCTGCGCCATGCACCTGCCCGATGCCTATCGTCCGCTTCTGACCTTCCGCCGCGCGGCAGAGCCGTTGACGGACCTGTGGCGCATCGCGCTTGTCTGGATCGGGTTCGAGGCAGGGTTCGCCCTGACGCCGATGTTGGCCACTCCCTTTGTCGGGCCGCAGTGGTCCGACGCAGGGATCGAGGTGCTGAGCTACGCGGGCTTCGGGCTGGACCTGATTGTGCTGCTGGTGCTGGTGCGCCTGCTGCACCGGCGCGGGCTGGGCAGCCTGATCGGCCCGCGCCCGGCCTTCTGGCGCGACCTGCGGCGCAGCCTGATCGCGGTCTGCCTCGTGCTGCTGGTGCAGCAACCTTTCGATCTGGGGCCCGACATCCCCTGGCTGACGCTGGCGCCCGTCGGCGGCTGGTTGGTCTGGCTGATCCCCGCCGCCCTTGCCATCGCGGTGCAGGTCACGACCGAGGAAGTCTATTTCCGGGGCTACCTGACGCAGCAACTTGCGGCGCGCGATCTGCGCAGGCGGGTCTGGCTGGTGGGACCGTCGGTCTATTTCGGGATCAGTCACCTGCTGAACGGCGCGGGGCTGGCCGAGGGCGCGCTCTGGGCGGTCTGGGCCGGACTGCTGGGCGCGGCCTGTGGCGACCTTGTGGCGCGGACCGGCAACCTGGGGGCCGCGATCGGTCTGCATCTGGGCAACAACCTGTTTGCGGCCCTTGTGCTGGGCTACGTCGGCACGCCCGGATTCGGGCTGGCGCTGTTTCTGTTGCCCGCCGACACCTACGTCGAGAACGCGGACGGGCTGGCGGGCCTGCTGTCGCCGATGACCTTTCTGGACCTTGCCTATTCCGCGCTAGGGGTCCTCGTGATGTGGCTGGCGGCGCGCGTCGCGGTCAGGGCTTGATTGCAATCGGATGCGCCCCGGCCTAAATCGGTGCGACAAGATGATAGGTGCCGCGCATGAACTGGATCACGAATTACGTCCGTCCGACGATCAACTCGTTGTTTTCGCGGCGCGAGGTCCCGGACAACCTGTGGACCAAATGCACGGAATGCGGCACGATGCTGTTCCACCGCGAACTGGCGGACAACCTGAACGTCTGCACGAACTGCGGTCATCACATGCCGATCACCGCCCGCGACCGGCTGACGGCGCTGTTCGACGGCGGAGTCTACACCGAGATCAAGGTGCCGGAACCTGTCACCGATCCGCTGCAATTCCGCGACCAGAAGAAATACACCGACCGCCTGAAGGATGCCCGCAAGAAGACCGGAGAGCGTGACGCGATGCTGGTGGCAGAGGGTGACATGGGCCGCACGCCGGTCGTCGCCGCGGTGCAGGACTTCGGCTTCATGGGCGGATCGATGTCGATGTATGTCGGCAACGCCATCGTCGCCGCGGCCGAGCGCGCGGTAGAGATCGGCCGACCGCTGATCCTGTTTTCCGCGGCCGGCGGCGCGCGCATGCAGGAGGGCATCCTGGGCCTGATGCAGATGCCGCGCACCACGATCGCCGTGCAGATGCTGAAGGAAGCGGGCCTGCCCTACATCGTCGTGTTGACCCATCCGACCACGGGCGGCGTCACCGCGTCCTACGCGATGCTGGGCGACGTGCAGATCGCGGAACCGAATGCCCTGATCGGCTTTGCCGGGGCGCGGGTGATCGAACAGACCATCGGTGAAAAATTGCCCGAAGGGTTTCAGCGGGCGGAATACCTGCTGGACCACGGCATGCTGGACCGGGTGACGAAGCGAACGGACCTGAAGGACGAACTGGTCACCATCCTGCGGATGCTGATGCAACTGCCGCCCGCCGTTGCCGGCGACCTGCCGCCGCCGCACATCGACAGCCACGCGATGGACGAGGCAGCCGCACCGGAGGCGCAGGCCAAGGCGTGACCGAAACAGGCCTTGCTCTTGGCTGCCGTGACATGCGGTTTGCGCCGGGCCTGACGCTGGCATGCCGCCGTGGCCGGAGCCTGCGATGACCCTGACTTCCGACGCGATCCTGCAACGGATGATGACCCTGCATCCGAAGGTGATCGACTTGACCCTCGACCGTGTGTGGCAGCTTCTTGGTGCCTTGGGCGATCCGCAGGACCGCCTGCCCCCGGTGATCCATATCGCAGGCACCAACGGCAAGGGCAGCACGCAGGCGATGATCCGCGCGGGGCTGGAGGCGCAGGGCCGCGCAGTCCATGCCTATACCTCGCCTCATCTTGCGCGGTTTCACGAACGTATCCGGCTGGCCGGATCGCTGATCGCCGAGGATGCGCTGGCTGCCCTGCTGGACCGGGTCGAAGCCGCCAACGGCACGGTGCCGATCACCTATTTCGAGATCACGACCGTCGCAGCCCTGCTGGCTTTTGCCGATACCCCGGCAGATTTCACGCTGCTGGAGGTGGGGCTTGGCGGGCGGCTCGATGCGACGAATGTGGTCGCCCGACCTGCGTTGACGATCATCACGCCGGTCGATCTGGACCACCAGAGCTACCTTGGGCACACGCTGCCTTTGATCGCGGCCGAGAAGGCGGGGATCATCAAGCGCGGTGTAACCTGCATCGTCGGCCCGCAACACGATGATTGCCTGGCGGTGATCGAGCGGCAAGCCGCGCGGCTGGGCGCGCCACTGCTTGTGCATGGCCAGCATTGGCACGTGAGCGAGGAACGGGGCGGCCTGATCTATCAGGACGAACGCGGCCTGCTGGACCTGCCCCTGCCCGCCCTGCCCGGCCCGCACCAGATCGGCAATGCCGGCATGGCCATTGCCGCCCTGCGCCACCTTGCGGGCGACGACGCAGAGACCGCCAGCGCCGCGGCCATGACCCGCGTGGCATGGCCGGCGCGGATGCAACGGCTGGATGAGGGCGCGCTGGCGGATCTCGCGCGGCCGGCAGAGCTCTGGCTTGACGGCGGACACAACCCCGCCGCCGGAGCCGTGCTGGCGCAGACGCTGAAGGGCCTGCCGCCGCGCCCGACGCATCTGATCTGCGGCATGTTGAACACGAAGGATATCGCAGGCTATCTCTCGCCGCTGACTGGCGTGGCGGCCAGCCTGACCGCCGTGTCGATCCCCGGCGAGGCGGCGACGATCCCGGCCGAGGAAACAGCCCGCCACGCCGCATCCGTGAGCCTTGCTGCCACGATCGCGCCGGATGTGGAAACCGCGCTGCGCGATCTGTCCGCAAAGGGTCCTGTGCGCGTGCTGATCTGCGGATCGCTGTATCTGGCGGGCCATGTGCTGCGCCTGAACGGCACCGGCGGACCGGTCTGAGCGGAACGCTCTGTTTCGGTGACGTTAACGAAAAGGTAACGTTTGGATTTCACAGCCCGCCGCAATTTTGCTACAATTCGGTCATCATTTGATCGGAATTATTCATGCTTCGCCCGCTTGCCCTGATGACCGCCCTAGCCCCGATGACCGCGACGGCGGCCAACGTGAACTTCTGCTGGCGTGGCGAAGGCGGCTACACCATGACCGGCCGGATGCAGATTCCCGACGCCAAGATGTTCCGGGCCGTCGTGACGGAGGCAGATGTGACCGCATTCAAGATCGCCGGTTACATCGACGGACAGCTTTTGGGGACCTGGGACATGCATCAGGTCGCGCCTGGCACCACATGGCATCTGCGGTTCGATCCGATGGGCATGACATTCCTGACCGGCGGCAGTTTTGCCGGGACACACAGCCAGGGCTGGAACGCCGATGGCAATGTGCAGAACTGCGGCAGTCCGGGTTTCGGATTCAATTCAGGCAACTACGCGCAGGATATCTGCGTCAACGGCACCTATGTCGAAACCAGCAGTATCCACCCTGCGACGCCGTTTCTGGCGACGTTGGACCCCGTCACGCCCGACTGCCGCAACACGATTCCCATGAGCAAGGCACCGATTCGCGAATCAGGGGATTGACTGCGAATCACCCCTCACATTATGGTGAATTCAACTTCGGAGAGAACGGGTGGGCCAACCACCGCATCCCCGGAAAATTTGGCAGAGCAGGAAGGCAGGTTCCCCAGGGCCTGCCTTTTTGCTTGGGCGCGGGGGCCATGACGACCGGGTGAGGGCTCTGCTCCCAGACCCCTGGGATATTATAGACCCGAAGAACGACGGGCCTCCCGCGTCAGGTATCGGCCCATCCGTCGGCCTGCATCTCACGCAGGCGGCTGGCCGTGCGTTCGAATTCGAATGATCCCTCGCCTTCACGGTACAGGTATTCAGGGGCAGCGGCGGCGGTGCAGATCAGCCGCGTCCGCGCTTCATACAGCGCGTCGATCAGGGTCACGAACCGCTTCGCCTCGTTGAAGTTGTCGCGTCCGAGCGAGGGGATGTCTTCCAGGATCAGCACACGCACGGCATCGGCGAGGGCGAGGTAATCCGCCGCCCCCAGCGGTTTGCCGCAAAGGTCGTAAAAGGACGCCCGCGCGACGCCGTTGTGAAACTGCGGCAGGGTCACGTCACGCCCCTTGATCCGCAGGGTCAGCGGTGCGCCCTGACCGTGGCTCAGGTCGTCCCAGACGTCCTTGATCCGCGCGCGGCTGTCGGCGTTGATCGGGGTGAAGTAGGTCGGCGTCCCGGCCAGCCGTCCTTGCCGGTAGTCCACGGCGGCGGCAAGTTCATGGACGACCATCCGGTCCTTCAGCAGGTCGATGAACGGCGCGAAGATCTGCCGGTTGAGCCCGTCCTTGTACAAATCGTCCGGTGGCCGGTTCGACGTGGTGATGACGGTGACACCGGCGGCGAAAAGCGCCTCGAACAGGCGACCGACGATCATCGCGTCGGTGATGTCGCTGATCTGCATCTCGTCGAAGGCGAGCAGGCGGATGTCGGCGACAAGTTTGGCCGCAACGGGCTTGATGGCATCGTCCACGCCGGTCTTGCGGGCCTCGCCGATCTCGGCGTGGACCCACTGCATGAAGGCATGGAAATGCTGGCGCTGCTTGGGCGCGTCGATGGCCGCATAAGCGAGGTCCATCAGCATCGACTTGCCGCGACCGACGCCCCCCCACATGTACAGCCCCCTGGGCGGCGGCGGGGCCTTACGAAACAGGCCCCGCTTCACCGGCTCGGCCAAGGCGGCCTGGATGCGGTCGAGTTCGGGCAGCACGCCTTCCTGTGCGGCGTCGCGGGTCAGGCGGCCGTCGGCAACGGCGGCGTCATAGGCTTGGGTCACGGTCATCATGGGGCATGACTTAGGCGGTGTGTGCGGAATTGACAATTCACGCGGGCCGCCATCTAGCTTTGCCATGCTACAGCGCTCGCCCCTTCTGAATCCCGTCCTGATTGCCGGCTGCGTCATCATCATGACGGGGTTCGCGATCCGCGCATCCTTTGGCGTGTTCCAGATTCCCATCGCCGCAGAGTTCAACTGGCCGCGGGCCGAGTTCAGCCTTGCCATCGCGATCCAGAACCTGGCCTGGGGGTTCGGGCAGCCGTTCTTCGGTGCGATCGCGGAGAAGGTGGGCGACCGCAAGGCAATCATCCTGGGCGCGGTGATGTATGCCGCGGGCCTCGTGCTATCGGCGGGGGCCACCACGCCGCTGGCGGCCCAGATGACCGAGATCCTCGTGGGCTTCGGAATCGCCGGCACCGGCTTTGGCGTCATCCTTGCCGTCGTGGGACGCGCGGCCAGCGACGACAACCGGTCGATGGCGCTCGCCGTGGCGACCGCTGCCGGGTCCGCCGGACAGGTCTTTGGCGCGCCGCTGGCAGAATGGCTTCTGACGCTGATGACGTGGCAAAGCGTGTTCCTTGTGTTCGCGGGCCTGATCCTTTCATCGCTTGCGGTACTGCCGATGATGCGCAGCCCGACCCCCGCATCGCGCGCGGTGCTGGAAGAGAGCATGGGCCATGTCCTGAACCGCGCGATGCGCGATCCGTCGTTCATGCTGATCTTCGTCGGGTTCTTTTCCTGTGGCTACCAGCTCGGCTTCATCACCGCGCACTTTCCCGCCTTCGTGACAGAAATGTGCGGCCCGATCATGGCCGGCGGCATCCTTGCGGGCCTCGGCATCACGACCACCAGCGCGCTGGGGGCCATTGCGATTTCGTTGATCGGGCTGGCAAACATCGGCGGCACCTTGCTGGCGGGCTGGGCGGGCAAGCGGTTCCAGCGCAAATATCTGCTGGCGGGGATCTATGCCGCGCGCACCTTCGTCGCGGCGGCGTTCATCTTGACGCCGATCACGCCTGCAACGGTGATCCTGTTCAGCCTTGCCATGGGCAGCCTGTGGCTGGCGACCGTGCCGCTGACGTCCGGACTTGTCGCGCATCTTTACGGGCTGCGCTACATGGGTACACTCTACGGCATCGTCTTCTTTTCGCACCAGTTGGGCAGCTTCATGGGGGTCTGGCTGGGTGGGCGGCTGTATGACGCCTTTGGCAGCTATACCGCCGTCTGGTGGATCGGTGTCGGTGTCGGGGCGTTCAGCGCCATCGTGCATCTGCCGATCCGCGAACGCACGGCCCCGGCGGCCTTGCCGGCCTGATCGCCCTAGTCCCGCTGCCGCAGGATCGCGACGATCTGTTCCGCGTGCCGCCACGGCAGGCTGTGATCGGCGTCGGTCACCACCTCTTGCACCGTGTTGCGGTTCCATTGGGCCAGCGTGCCAAGCGCCCGCAGAGGGATGATCGGGTCCTGTCCGCCCCAGATCGCCGCGACAGGGACGTCTTCACGCCCCAGCAGGCGGTGGGCGGTCTCTTGCGACTCGGTCAGAAAGTGTCGGCGGCTGGACAGCACGGCCTGGATATAGCCGCGCCGGGTCAGCTCGGCGCGCTGCACCTCTTCCAGCGGTGAAGGGCTGGCGATCTCGCTGGCCAGACGGGACGCGCCAAAGGTGCCGGCCAGCCAGTCGCCCAGCACCGGCAGGCGGCCGGCGGTTCTCCAGAAATCGGGTTCATTAATCTCCATCCCGGCGGAGGCGAGGAGGATGACGCGGCCGACGCGGTGCGGCTGGGCGGCGGCAAAGGCGGCGGCGATGGCCCCGCCCATCGAATAGCCCAGCAAGATCACGTCCTCGTCCAGTTGCTGATCGGTCAACAGATCGTCAAGCTGGCGCAAGAAGAAGGCGGCATTCTGCGGTCCGGGCACGCGGTCCGACAGGCCGCGGCCGTAAAGATCATAGGTCAGGATGCGGTAGCCGAGTAAAGCAAGCCGCCCCGCCAGATCGTCAAAGACCTGCGACGGCGTTGTCAGGCCATGGATCGCGACGATGACCGGCCCACGCACCGGACCGTGCCACCGGATATAGGTTTCGCCCTGCGTCAGGGTCACGACCTTGCCCGGGGCCGCTGCACGGTCGGCCGCGGTGACGGGATGACGCTGTGCCTCTTGGTACTGCGGCACGAGGGCGAGGGCCGCCAATGCGGCGAGGATCAGCGCCCAGATCACGCGGCTGTCCAGACAACGGGGAACCAGTCGGGGCGCAGCCGGTCGCCGGGGGCCATGTCGTGCCCCGGAAAAGGCGGAGAGGTGCGGCCGGGGCGCGCCACCACCCGCGCATCGTCGCCCACGAACCGCAGCGACAGGGCGCGGCGGCGGGTGCTGCCGGTGTTGCCGCGCGCACCGTGGACGGTGCGGAAATCGAACAGGACCGCGTCGCCGGGGTCCATCGGCCATTCCAGCACGCGCATGTCGCCGGGGTCCGCGTCGGGGTCGGGCACCGGTGTCCAATCGTGCGAACCGGCATAGAAGTCGCTGTCGTCGGCCCAACTGACCGGGCGGACCATCCGGTCCCAGCGATGCGACCCGGCGACGAACCGCAAGGAGGCCTCGCGCACGGGGTCCAACGGCATCCACAGGCTGACAGTCTGCGTGCCCGCGACGAGGTAGTAAGGGGAGTCCTGATGCCAGGGCGTGGGTTTGGGCGTGCCGGGTTCCTTGACCAAAACATGGTCGTGGAAAAACTGAGCCGTTTGGCTTTGCATCGCTTCGGCGGCGATCTGCGCAGCAGGGCTGTCGGTCACGACGGACCGGAACGCCGGGATGCGCTGCCAGTTGCAGTAATCGTCAAAGAAGCGCCCCTCGGACACCGCGTTCTCGGACGCGTAGGGGCCGGGTTCTGCCATGTTGGCGGCGATGCCCTCTGCCATCGTGTCGACCCAATCGGCCATCAGGCCCCGGAGCACAACGGCCCCGTCGCGCTGAAAGTCGGCAATTTGCGTGTCAGTCAGCAGCATCGGTCACAGCCCTCAGAATGTAGTCGGCGGTCATCAGATCGAGATGCGCGCCGCCACCGTTCTTGAACAGGGTGATTTCGTCAGGGTCATGGCGCCGGAATGACGACAGGTCATAATAGTCGGCCTTGACGTGATCCGACGGGATCACGCCCGCATCGAGCGGGGCCTTCAATTCGCCGATATGCGCCATCGTGGTGTGGCGATTGTCGACGAAGACGCGGGCGCGCTTGATCGCGGTGTCGTCGGCCTCGCGCATGTCGGGGCGGTAGGCCCCGATCAGGTCGATGTGCTGGCCGGGTTGCAGCCAGTCCCCCTTGATGATCGGGTCGGTGGACATGGTGGCGCAGGTCACGATGTCCGCGGCGCGCACGGCGGATTCGAGGTCTTGGGCAAGACGAACCTGCGGGTAGTCGGCCACGAAAGCCTCTGCCCCCTTGGGCGACCGGTTCCAGACCGTGAATTGCGCGTCCGGGAAGGCCGCGCCGTAGGCGGCCAGCAGGCTGCGGCCTACGGTCCCCGCACCGACGATCAGAATGTTGCGACTGTCCGGGCGTGCAAGGTGCCGCGCCGCCAGCAGGCTGTCACCGGCGGTCTTCCACTTCGTCACCAGCGCGAAATCAAGGATCGCGGTCAGCGATCCGTCGTCGTCGGAAATCAGGTTCACGGCACCGCCGACCATCGGCTTGCCCTTGGCCGGATTGCCGGGGAACACCGTCGCGGCCTTGACCAGCACGCCCAGCCCCGCGATCCAGGCAGATCGGTTCAGCAGCGTGTTGTCACCTTGGTAAAGGAAGACGTCCTCTACCTTGGCCGGCGGCAGGTCGTGGCCGGCGGCAAGCGCGTCGGTCAGCGCAAGCCAGTCGAGGTGGCGTTCGGCGGCGAAGGGGATCTGCTGGGTCATTGCGCTTGCTCCGGTGTCAGAAGACCTTCGGCCACCAGACGGTCGGCAAAGGCGGTGGGTCCGTCGAACAGATGGGTCTGCCAACCACGTGCATTGGCCGCGCGGATGTTGTCGATACGGTCGTCTGTGAACAACAGATTGCCGGGGGCCATGCCACAGTCGTCCTCCAGCATCTGGTAGATCGCGACGTCGGGCTTGATGACGCCCATGTGGCCGGAAATGTAGCGACGATCGAATTCGTGCAAGAAATCATAGCGTCCTTCGGCAATCTCGAAGGTCTGGATACCGAAATTGGACAAGGCAAAGCAGGGCACGTCGTTCGCCCGCAAGGCCCGCAGGAGCCGGACGGCGTGCGGGATTGCGGGGCTGGCCATGTCGGCCCAGTTGTCGTGCCACATCATGATCTCGGCGTGGAAGTCGGGGTTCAGTGCCGCGAAGGCCGTCACGGCGTCGTGGAAATGATCGCCACGGTCCACGCCGTCATTCATGCCGTGCAGGTCGAGGGCTGCGAACATCGCGCGACGGCGCGCCTCGCCCACGGTCGCGTCGTAGAAGCGTTCGGGCTGCCATTCGATCAGCACGTTGCCGATGTCGAAGACGACGGCCTTGATGGCGGCGGTCACGGGCATGGTCTATCCTTTTGCGGCGCGGAGCGCGCGTTCGAGTGCGTCGAGAAAGCGGGAGCGGTCGGCCTTGGAATACGGCCGGCCGCCGCCTTGGCGGAACGGGTCGGCGGCGCGCATGTCGGCCATCAGGTCGCGGGTGGCGAGGATGTTGCCGATGTTCGCGGGCGTCAGGACTTCGCCATTGTGCTTCAGCACTTGTGCGCCGTTTTCGACGCAGCGGGCGGCCAGCGGGATGTCGCCGGTAATGACGACATCCCCCGGCCCCGCGCGGTCCGCGATCCACATGTCGGCGACATCCGGGCCGTCCGGGACCACGATGGTTTCGATCAGCGGATTGGGCGACGGGCGGATGCCGCCGTTCGACACGACGAAGGTGCGGACCTTGTGGCGGGTCGCCACGCGCTCCACCTCTGCCTTGACCGGGCAGGCGTCGGCATCGACGTAGATCACCTGCGACCCTCTGCCCAAACGATCATGCGTAAAGCGCCTGCGCGTGAAAATCGACATGCTCTTCCATGAAGTTCGAGATGAAGAAATAGCTGTGATCGTAGCCTTTTTGCAGCCGCACCTGTGCGTCCTGACGGCGGACGGCACAGGCCGCGGCGAAATCGCCGGTGTTCAGCAGGTCGTAGAACTGGTCGTCGGTGCCTTGGTCGACCAGCACCGGGCCATCGAAGCCTTTCGACTGCATCAACAGCGTCGCGTCATGGCCGGTCCAGTCGGCATCCGCGCCAAGGTAGCCGGTGAACTGCTTGCGCCCCCAGTCCGATGCGGAGGGGTGGCAGATCGGCGAGAAGGCCGAGACGGAGCGGAAGCGGTTCGGATGCTTCATCGCGAGCGTCAATGCGCCGTGGCCGCCCATCGAGTGGCCCGTGATGGCCTGCCGGTCCATGTCGAGCGGGAACTCGGCGGCCAGCAGGTCGGTCAGGTCCTTCGTGAGGTAGGATTCCATCCGGAAGTGGGGCGACCACGGTGCCTCGGTCGCGTCGATGTAGAACCCGGCCCCCTGCCCCATGTCATAGGCCTCGTCGTTGGCGACACCTTCGCCGCGCGGCGAGGTGTCGGGAAACACGAGACCGATGCCCTGTGCGGCGCACCATTGCTGCGCGCCCGCCTTGGTCATCGCATTGTCGTGGGTGCAGGTCAGGCCGGACAGAAACCACAACAGCGGGACGGGGCCGGTTGCAGCCTCCTCCGGCAAGAACAGGGCAAAGGTCATGTCGGTGCCGGTGGCGTCGCTGGTGTGGGTGTAGACACCCTGGGTGCCTCCAAAGCTGCGGTTTTCGGATTTGATGTCCATGACGCGGTCCTCTTTGCTGGTTGCGAAATGGCTAACCCAGTCAGCCGCGGCTGTGAACCCCGCCTTAATAGCGTTGCACGACCAGGGCGATGACGCCCGAGACCGTCAGGATGCTGAGGGCGGTCGACACCAGGATCGCCGCCGACACCCGCTGCGGTGCGACGCGGTAATGCTGTGCCAGCATGTAGACGTTCCCCGCGACAGGCAGGGCGGCCGCCGCAATCATCACACCAGCCGCGTAGGGGTCCACGTCAAAGACCATCAGCGCAAAGAAGGCGACGGCCGCTGGGTGCAGCGCCAGTTTGCAGGTGGACAGCCAGACGGCGACCGACAGGCGTTCGGCGGATTTGGACGCGAGACTGGCCCCGATGGCGAAAAGGGCGCCGGGCGTGGCCGCGCCACCCAGGATGGTGACGAAGTCATTCAGCGGCTTCGGAATCGGCAGCGCCAGTGCCGAGACGGTCAGGCCCAGCACGATGGAGACGATCATCGGGTTCTTCAACAGGCCCATGCCGACGGTCTTCAATACGCCCATGTGGACGCGCCCGTCGCGGCTGCCGGTGATCAGAATGACGATCAGCGATCCGAAGACGATCAGGTCCACGGACAAAACCATCATGTTGGGGCCGATCGCCTCTGGCCCCAGCAACAGCGTCAGCATCGGGATGCCAAGGAATCCGACGTTGCCGATGACGGCGACCTGCGCCTCGACCGCGGCCTCGGCGATGGACAGGCGGCGGATCATCGCGACGACGGTGGCGACGATGTAGATGGCACCCGTGCCGCAGAGGTAGGCCAGGACGAACTGCCAGTCGAAGACCTCTGACAGGGTCAGGTTCGCGGAAAAGCGGAACAGCAGGGCCGACAGGGCGAAATAGAAAATGAACTTCGTCAGGTAGGCCGTTGCTTCTTCGGAAAAGAACCCGGTGCGCCCTGCGATGTAGCCAAGCCCGATGATCGCGAAGAACGGCAGCGTCTGCAGAAAGATCGCCAGCACGTCAGTCGAAGGCCCCGGTCACGCGTCCCAGAACCATGAACGCCCGGGCGGAACGGGTGTCGGCCAGCGCGGCAATCTCCTCGTCCGAGGCGTCAGGTTCGAAATTGACAAGGCCCTTGTCGAAAAGCCGCAGAAAGTGGTGCGCCGCATCGCGAAAGATCGTATCTTCGCGCATCCGTCCGGCCGACAATGCCAATGAGCTGCGGTCGCGGATACCGCCCAGCGCCGCCATCGACCGCCCCCGCTCGCCCATCGCGAAGCGACGCCAGATCTCGGGTCGGGCGCGGTCGGGCGCGAGATCGTCCATGTAGATGCCGTCCTGCGACAGCAGCGTCAGCACGTCCTGCGCCGCCTGCACGAGCTGGCGGGCATTGCGGTCCTTCAAGGCCCGGCGCAGCGCGTCGAAACCCGGCATGTCCTTGTCGTTATCCGGAAAATTCAGCGCGCGGATGAAATCGGTGCGCGCCAGTGGCGGAGCCATATCCTCGGCTTGCGTGCCAAGGGCCAGTCGCGGCTGATCGTCCACTGGCACATGGCTGACAGAGGTGATCGACAGCTTCGTCCTTGCGGTCACATCGCGCGAGGTCGTGAAGGTCGCAAGGGTCGATTCCGTCTTGCGGGCGGTCTGCGCGACCTCGTTCAGCTTTGCCGCGACCGTCGGGGCGGCGGTGTTGTTCTTGCGATCGCTGACATAGGCCGCGCGCAGCGCATCGACAGCCGCCTGAAGCCGCATCGATTCATCGTGCAGCACGCGCGTCGTGCGGGCGGCGGTTGCAGCGACCCAGAACATCGCGACCGGCAGGAAAACCGTCATCACCAGCACGAGCGCCTGCAGCGCACCCGCACCTTCGGGGGCGGGCGGCATGTAAAAGATGAAGATGCCAACCAGCACGATCCAAAGTGCACCCATGCCGATCGCCAGCATCTCGACCGTCGACAGCCCGGTATCGTTGACGAACAGTGGTTTGCGCTGGCCGTCGGCCATGACTGTGATCGCCTTCTACTTGAATTCGATCTGCGTGATCTCGTAGGCCTTGTCGCCACCGGGGGTGCGGACCTCGACGCTGTCGCCGGCATCCTTGCCGATCAGGGCACGGGCCAGCGGCGACTTCATGTTCAGAAGACCCCGTTCGATATCGGCCTCGTATTCGCCGACGATCTGGAACACCTTCTTCTCGTCGGTATCCTCGTCCACCAGATGCACGGTCGCGCCGAACTTCACCGTGCCGGACATCCGGGCCGGGTTGATGACCTCGGCCAGCGACAGCACGCCCTCCAACTCCTTCACGCGGCCTTCGATGAAGGACTGCTTTTCCTTGGCGGAGTGATACTCGGCATTCTCGGACAGGTCGCCATGTTCGCGCGCTTCGGAAATGGCGCGGATGATGGCAGGGCGTTCGACGGATTTCAGGTGCTTGAGTTCGTCGTCGAGCTTCTTGTGGCCGGCTGCGGTCAGCGGGATCTTTTCCATGGCAAGGGGGCCCTTTGGCGGCAGGTTTCATCAATCGGATGTTCATACCGTATTGAGGCAGTGCAAAGTCAAGCGCAAGTGGCGGTTGCCTTAGGCGGCGCGGACCGCCCGCAGCGTTGCAGGAAGGTCCTGCCACCGTGCCACGTCGCGGGCCGTGGCCCCGATGGCCGCGACAGCCCCGTGACGCAGCGCCGGAAACAGCGCAAGAAGCTCCGCAAGCTCGGGCCCTTGCATCATCGCGAGCGCATGCTTGCCGGGATAGAAGCTTTCGGTCCAGAGACCGTTCGACAGGATGATCTGATGCGCGTCGAACATTAGGTGGATATAGCGGATTTGCCGCGCACCGCGCGCAATGCGGACCCGACCGCCGGACATGCGGGCCAGATGGGTCGCGCGGACCAGCGTTTCGCGGGCGGCGTTCTGCAACAGGACACCGTGCTGCGGCGACACCAGAAGCGGGCGGTCATTGCCGAAGGCCCCGGCCGAGATCCGCACGGGTGCAAGGTTCGGGTTCAGTGTCAGTTCCGCCCGACCCAGATCGCGCCTCCCGATCCAGGCGATCGGCTGCGGGCCATTATCGCGGGTGACGACGCGGTCGCCCACGGCCAGATCGTCGATGCGGCGTTCGCCCTGCGGAGTCAGGATCATTGTGCCTTGGGTGAAGCAGGGGATCCCCGCGCGATACCTCTGTTGTACCGTAGCCATTTGCGCGGGGGTGACACCTTGCAGCACGACGCTTTCGCCTTCGGGAAAGATCAGGCGGGCGTTCCCTGCCCCATCGTCGATGACCATCACGTTCAAGGCCGTGACCGGATCGCCTGACGGCGTGCGCAGGTCGCTGACGTCAAGCTGGTCGTTGTAGAATCCGTCGCCGTTTGCGTCGCCCAAATCGAAATCAAGGATGCGGTCATGGCCGCCCGCACGGGCGAAGGCGAAGGTATCGTTGCCGACACCTCCGGTCAGCCGGTCGTCGCCGCCCCCTCCAGCCAGCCGGTCGTTCCCCGTCCCGCCGAAAATGGTGTCCTGCCCGGAACCGCCGAACACGACGTCGTTGCCGGCCTCGGCCGAAATGGCGTCGTTGCCGTCGTTGCCGAAGATCAGGTCGCCGGTTGTGGTAATCCGGTCGCCCTGCCCATCGGTATAGCCAAGGCTCATCGTCTCGCCCGTGCCGGCACCGTCCACGGGGGCCTTGAAGTCGCCGGCGATCCGGGTGGCCTGCATGTCGCCCGCGGCGTCGCCGGTATTGCTGAAGACCGAGGTCAGTTGCAGAGACCGGATCGGTGCCGCGGTCAACGCGGCCTGATCGGCGTTGTTCGTGATCTCGGGGGCGAGGTAAGTCCGCCCGGTCACATCCTGAAAGACGGTTGCCGTGACCGTCGCCGTGCTGCCATCCAGATAGGTGATCGTGGCGTTGTAGGTCGCCACGGCATCAAAATTCTGCAACGCGCCGCCATTGATGCGGAAGCTGTCGTGGCCGCCGATGTTGTCGACGTCGTAAGTGTCGTTGGCGTCCTCGTTCAGATCACCGGCAGCCAATGTCTTGATACTGTCGTAAAGCGGGGCAACGGCGGTGCCATATGACCCCAGAATTCCGGCAGCGTTTTCCGAAACCTCCTCGTTGTGGCTCTGGCTGTCGATGATCGACAACTGGCCAAGATAAATGACTTCGAACATCGTGGGCACAGGGGATTCTCTTGTCTCGGTGTTATGCGGTCTCGCCGGTCGGGCCAGTCAGACATCGCGCAAAATCGTGAACATTGCGGCGTGAGGGGGGCGGAAAATTGCCGTGAACTTCAATCAATTCCTCGACATCCAGAGGGCGATCCGGATTTAACGTGGTGTCGCGATTGCCCAGACGGCGGCGGTCCTGTAACCCCTTGCAGAACATTATTGCGGGACCTTTCAGGGGATCAGGATCATGGCCGACGCGCAACGCGAAGCAATTGAATACGACATCGTCATCGTGGGTGCGGGCCCTGCCGGCCTGTCGGCGGCAATCCGGCTGAAACAGCTTGACGCGGACCTGTCGGTCGTCGTGCTGGAAAAGGGGTCAGAGGTCGGGGCGCACATCCTGTCGGGTGCGGTGCTGGACACCTGTGGGCTGGACCGCCTGTTGCCGGACTGGAAAGAGCGCGGCGCGCCAATCACCGTGCCGGTGAAAGAGGACAACTTCTATCTGCTAGGCGAGTCCGGCAAGATCCGCATCCCGAATTTTCCCATGCCGCCGCTGATGAACAACCACGGCAACTACATCGTCAGCATGGGCAATGTCTGCCGCTGGATGGCCGAACAGGCCGAAGCCCTGGGAGTCGAGATCTTTCCCGGCATGTCCTGTTCGGAGCTGGTCTGGGGCGAGGATGGTCGCGTCGCCGGTGTCGTCGCCGGTGAATTTGGCCGCAACGCCGACGGCACCGAAGGGTCGGGCTACGAACCGGGGATGGAGTTGCTGGGCAAGTATGTCTTCCTGTCGGAAGGCGTGCGCGGGTCGTTGTCCAAGCAGGTGATCGCGAAATACGATCTTGCCAAGGATTCAGAGCCGCAGAAATACGGCCTTGGCATGAAGGAGATTTGGGAGATCGACCCGGCCAAGCACAAGCCCGGCACCGTGACGCATACGATGGGCTGGCCACTGGGCAAGAACGCCGGCGGCGGGTCTTTCATCTATCACCTTGACAACAATCAGGTCTATGTCGGTTTCGTCGTCCACCTGAACTACAAGAATCCCTATATTTTCCCTTACATGGAATTTCAGCGGTTCAAGCATCATCCGATGGTGGCGGAGCTGTTGCAGGGCGGCAAGCGGACTGCCTACGGCGCGCGGGCGATTTCCGAAGGCGGCTATCAGTCGATCCCGCAGACGGCCTTTCCCGGCGGCGCGCTGCTGGGCTGTTCCGCAGGCCTCGTGAACGTGCCGCGGATCAAGGGCAATCACAACGCCATGCTGTCCGGCATCCACGCGGCAGAGGCGGCCCATGACGCAATCAAGGCCGGACGCGCGGGCGACACATTGACCGATTACGACACGGCGTTGAAATCCGGCCCGGTTGGGAAGGACCTCAAGAAGGTCCGCAACGTCAAGCCGCTCTGGTCGAAATACGGGCTGTTCCCGTCGCTCGCGGTCGGTGGGTTCGACATGTGGACCAATACGCTTGGTTTCTCGCTTCTCGGTACGTTGAAGCATGGCAAGTCCGATGCAGAGGCGACGGAGAAGGCCAGCAAGCACAAGCCCATCGACTATCCCAAGCCGGACGGCAAGCTGTCGTTCGACCGGCTGACCAACGTGGCCTTCAGCTTTACCAATCACGAGGAAAGCCAGCCGTCGCACCTCAAGCTGATCGACCCGTCCATCCCGGTGAAAGTGAACCTGCCGGAATACGCGGGGCCGTCCGCGCGCTATTGCCCCGCCGGGGTTTATGAATTCGTCGGAACCGGCGACGACACGCGGTTCCAGATCAATTTCCAGAACTGCGTGCATTGCAAGACCTGCGACATCAAGGACCCCAGCAAGAACATCGTCTGGACGGTCCCGCAGGGCGGCGACGGGCCGAACTACCCCAATATGTAGCCCGGCAGCAGGTTGGCGGGCGGGCGAAGGTTCGCCCGTTCAAGCGCCTGTGAGGGTCATGCGATTGCGCCCGCCAGCCTGCACGCCTAGGCTATGCTGCAACACAGCAGACAGGCGCACCCACACGTGAAACGACTTATCTCGACCGGCATTTTCGTCGCGACGCTTCTGGGTGCAGACACGGCGCTGGCCCAGACCGCGGCGGACCCGAACGCCGGGGCCTATCTTGCCGCGCGGAATGCCGCGGCGCTCAACGATTTCGGTGCGGCAGCGACCTATTTCGACGAGGCATTGACCCGCGATCCCCTGAACCCCGCGCTGCTGGAAAACCTGGCCATCGCTTATCTGGCCCTGGGGGACATCGCCCGCGCGGTGCCTGTCGCGCAGGACATGCGTACCGCCGGCCTCGACAGCCAGGTCGCCAACCTGATCCTTGTCACAGACGCTGTGGCGCAGGGGGCCTGGGATCAGATCATCGCGGATTTCGACGCCGGTCTTGTGGTCAGTCCCTTGTTCGACGGTCTGGTGCTGGCCTGGGCGCGGCTTGGTCAAGGCGACATGACCGCCGCACTGGCGGGCTTTGACGCCGTGATCGCGACGGACGGCATGGCGACCTACGGCCTGTTCCACAAGGCGCTCGCGCTGGCTTCGGTCGGGGATTACGAAGGGGCCGATGCGATCCTTGCCGACACGGAACAGGGTGCGCAGGATTTCGGACCGCGCGCGGCGATTGCCCATGTGCAGGTTCTGTCGCAACTGAGGCGCCACGCCGATGCGGCGGCCGTGCTTTCGACCGCCTTCGGCGACACACTGGACCCGACCATCGTGTCCCTGACCGAGCGTGTCGCCGCGAAAGAGACGCTGCCCTTCGACGTCGTGACCAGTCCCCGACAGGGCGTGGCCGAGGTAGCCTTCATGATCGCGAGCCTGCTGTCGACCGAAGCACGCGACGACTACACCCTGCAATACGCCCGCGTCGCGCAGTTTCTGGCACCCGCCAGCACCGACGCAGCCCTGCTGACGGCAGCCCTGTTGCAGAACATGGGCCGTCACGATCTGGCAGCCGCGGCCTTTGCCAGCGTGCCGCAGGACGACCCCAGCTTTGTGAACGCCGAACTGGGCCGCATCGACACCCTGCGCCTGTCCGGCGACGCGGCGGTTGCGGCAGAGGTCGCGCAGGCCCTTGCGCGTACGCGACCCGACCTGCCCTTCGTGCAGGCGCGTCTGGGTGACGTGCTACGCGATAACGACGACCTGCCCGGCGCACTGGCCGCCTATGGCCGGGCGCTTGACCTTTATCCCGCCACCGATCCGAACCGCTGGGTCGTCCATTACACCCGCGCCATCGTCGCGCACGAAATGGACGACTGGCCGCAGGCGGAAGCGGATTTTCGCGCCGCCTTGGCGCTGAACCCGGATCAGGCGCAGGTGCTGAACTACCTCGGTTACTCGCTGGTCGAACGCGGAGAGAAGCTGGACGAGGCGCTTGGCATGATCGAACGGGCCGTGGTGGATCAACCGGAAAGCGGTGCCATCGTGGATTCGCTGGGCTGGGTCTATTTCCAGCTTGGGCGCTACGAGGATGCGGTCGATCCGCTGGAACGCGCCGCCTCTCTCGAGGCGACGGACCCCATCGTGAACGATCATCTGGGCGATGCCTACTGGGCCGTGGGTCGCGCGCGGGAAGCGCAGTTCCAGTGGCAGCGCGCCCTGTCGTTCGACCCGGAGCCGGATCTGGCCGCACGCATCCGCGATAAGCTGGCGCGCGGGTTGGATGCGGTTCGCAGCGACGAGGGTCTGGCCCCCACGCGCGTCGCGACCGGTCAATGACGCGGCTGACGTCAACCGCCCCGGCCAAGGTCAATCTGACGTTGCATGTCACGGGCCAGCGCAGCGACGGCTATCACCTGCTGGATTCACTGGTCGTCTTCGTCGATGTCGGCGACCGGTTGACCGTGATTCCCGCGCCGGACATCCGGCTGACGGTTGGCGGACCCTTTGCGCTTGGCGTGCCGGTGGACGACCGCAACCTCGTGCTGCGGGCTGCGCGGGCGCTGGCCGAATTGCGCGGCGTCGACCGGGGGGCGGCCCTGAATCTGGACAAGCATCTGCCTCATGCGGCGGGTCTGGGCGGCGGATCGTCTGACGCCGCCGAGACTTTGCGCCTGCTCTCCCGGTTCTGGGAGGTGGCCCCCCTGCCCGCCGATCACCCTGCCGTGGTGGCGCTTGGGGCCGATGTCCCGGTGTGCCTGTCGGGCCCCGCACCGTTGCACATGCAAGGGATCGGCGACGATGTCTTTGCCCCGCCCGCCCTGCCCGACTGCGCACTGGTGCTGGTGAACCCGAAGGTCGACACGCCAACGCCAGAGGTTTTCAAGGCGCTGACTCGGAAGGACAATCCGGCGATGGACAGGGTCCCTGTCGGGGCCGACCTCGACACCTTCGCCGCCTGGCTGGACCGGCAGCGCAACGACCTGCTGCCACCGGCGCGCCAGATCGCGCCGCAGATCGACCGCGTGCTGGATCGGCTGCGCCTGCTGCCGGCAATCAAGGCCGTCGGTCTGTCAGGGTCGGGTGCGACCTGCTGGGCGCTGGTGAACGACATGGCCGCGGCGCGCCAGGCCGCGCGCGCGGTTCAGGTGGCCGAGATGGGTTGGTGGGTCGCCCCCGCCGCCGTGCTGCGCGGCTAGACCAGCCGGGCCACCACGTAGTCGGCCAGATCGGTCAGCATCGCCTTGATCTCATGCTCTGGCAAGGGCGCCAGCGCATCCTTTGCCCGCTCTGCCCAGATCAAAGCGTCGTCGCGTGTGCTGTCGAGGGTGCCGTATCGGTCCAGCAAGGCGCGCGCCTTTTCCAGATCGCCAGGTTCCTGCACCCGCTTTTCCAGGGTCCGGGTCCAGAAGACGCGGTCATTCGTGTCACCGGCGGCGATGGCCCTGATCACGGGCATGGTCAGTTTGCCTTCGCGAAAGTCGTCGCCGACGTTCTTGCCGATGTCCGCATCACCCTGCCAGTCCAGCAGGTCGTCGACGATCTGAAAGGCGATGCCCAGCGCGTCGCCATAGGTATGCAGCGCCTTCACCTGATCTTCGGGCGCGCCTGCGATCACACCACCGACTTCCGTCGCCGCGGAAAACAGCGCCGCCGTCTTGCCGCGCACGACCTGAAGATAGGTCGCTTCCGTGGTGGCGATGTTGCGGGCGGCAGTCAGTTGCAGCACCTCGCCTTCGGCAATAGTGGCGGCGGCGTTGGCCAGGATGTCGAGCACGCGCAGGCTGCCGGTTTCGACCATGAGCTGAAAGCTGCGGGCAAAGAGGTAGTCGCCCACCAGAACAGACGATGTGTTGTCCCACAGCAGGTTCGCGGTAGGTCGCCCCCGTCGCTTGTCGCTTTCGTCCACCACGTCGTCATGCAGCAGGGTCGCAGTGTGAATGAATTCCACCGTCGCCGCCAGATGCACGTGATACGGACCTTCATATCCGCAAAGCCGCGCGGCGGCGAGCGTCAGCATCGGCCGCAGCCGCTTGCCACCGGCCCCGACCAGATGCGCCGTCACTTCGGGGATGCGGGGGGCGTTCTCGGATGCCATGCGGGCGGCGATCATGTCGTTCACCGCGACCATGTCGTCGGCCAGCGCAGCGGCCAGACGTTCGTGGGGTTTCGTGGCGGCAAGGTCGAGGCTCATGGCAATTCCAGCGGCTGATGGACAGGGCCGCACAGGCGGCATAGGTAACGCTCCATGAAAGAACTGCTTCGCACCAACGACCCGACGGTCATCGCCCTCGCCACCGCTCTTCTGGACGCCGAGGATATAGCCTGCTTTCGGTTTGACGTAAACATGAGCGTCCTCGACGGAAGCCTCGGCATTTTGCCGCAACGGATCATGGTTGCGGACAGTGACCTGTTCATGGCGCGCGCCGTGATGCGCGACGCCGAGATCGACGTGTCGACCTGACCGGTCGCGCGGCGTGCGTCATATCGTGACACGGCGAAAGATTGCCGCACGATCGTCAACGACTTGGCAATAATTTCACCTCAGCATGAATGGGCTA